>DAINDD010000025.1:0-37519 GCA_036732045.1 Chloroflexota bacterium | reverse complement strand
CGAGCTCGCTGCGCAGGTGGTCGGCGATCGACCAGCCGACGATCCGGCGGGCGTACACATCTAGCACTGCCGCCAGGTAGACCTTACCCTCGCGCGTCGGGTGCTCGGTGATGTCGGTGAGCCAGAGCCGGTCCGGCGCGTCGGCGACGAAGCGGCGCCGCACGAGGTCATCGTGCACAGGGGCCACAGGACACGCCCGCCTCCCCCGGGCCGGTAGATACCGCACGGACGCGCCGCACGCATCAGCCGCGCCACGCGCTTCCGGCCGCAGCGCACACCGCGCCCGAGCCGTCCGCCTCAGGCGGATGCACGCGCGGCACGCCGTACGTCCGGCGTGAGCAGGTGTGGATCTCCCGGATCTGCGTCGTCAGTGCCTGGTCCGCCAGCGGCCCGCAGCGAAGGCCCGCGCACCTGCCACTCGTAGTAGCCCGAGGTCGATACCCGTAACACCCGGCAGGCCACCGTCACGCGGACCCCGCGGGCGGCAAGCTCCTGGACCAGCCGGTCCGCCTCAGGCGGATGGGAGCACGTTCTCCCGCGCGAAGTAGGCCGCCGCGCGCTTCAGGATCTCGTTCTCCATCTCCAGCACCCGGTTCGCCCGTCGCAGGCGCACGAGCTCTGCCCGCTCCTCGGTCGTCAGCCCATCGCGCCGGCCCGCGTCGATGTCGGCCTGTTTCATCCAGTTGTGCAGCGTCGCGCCGGAGATGCCGAGGTCGCTGGCGAGCTGCTTGACCGGCTTCTCACGCAGCCGCGCTAACTCCACCGCCCGCTGGCGGAACTCTGCCGGGTATCGTGTGGCCATCCTGGACTCCTTCCTGGGCGAGTATCTCGCCACAGTCTAGGTGTCCGGAAAAGCGGGGTAGGCCATCCAGCGGTTTGTCCAGACTTCCGACTTTTACTCGAATCGGTCCAAACGCCATTCTGGAACCGGCCGCGCGAGCTGCTGTGTCCGTAGCCGATGTTGCCGGCGTATATCCGATCTCTCCGCTCACGCGTCGCCAGCGGCATGCCCCACGTCTGCATCGTCGTTTGCAGATCGATCGAGAGACGGTCGAAGCGTAGGCGAGAACGCAATCCTCCATAGCACGAGACATCGTAGACAGGCGTGGTCAAAAACAACTCCAAGAATCGCGGCACGGAAGTCCAATGCTGCCCGACACACTCGAGTTTCGGTCGAAAATCCGCTCTGCACAGTCTTATTTTGGTCGAAGTTCGTGAATACGCTTGCTCTCCGGAGGGTTAGACATGGCAGGGGTAGCGTGGGGCACAGCTACCTACAAGGCCGCAGAATGGACTTTGTTTTCGACTAATTGGAGCAATTTTGGTGTTTTCCACGACCGTCATTCCACCGAGCTCACGTCCCACTCGCCGTGCCGGGGATCCCACCGGCCCGCAGCGGTGCTGTCGAGCAGCGGATCGAGGAAGGGGCTAACTATGGCAAGTGCCTCGTCGAGAGTCCGAGACGATGGCAGCACGGATACGCGCGGTAGCCGTGTTGCTCGAGGTCGGGCATATCGATGGCCGCCAGCGGAGGCACATCCTCAGGTTCGCCGGTCATTCCTACATCCGGGCCGACAACGTCGACGTGAAAGTCCGCCCACCGGGTCTCTCCGACGTGTGCGGTCACCGGTAGACGGCGCGCGATTCCTCCGTCGGCAACGGGCCGGCTTGGCCCGACCTCGAAACGGAACCAGTCCCCGATGTCCCGGGCGGTAGCCTCTCGCAGCTCTGCTTCCGCCAGATCGCTATCGGTCTCTCTGTAGATGTCGATGTCGATCGTCGCTCGTGCACTCAGATCACGAGCGAGAAGGGCTGTGGCGCCCTTGACGATCCATCCGCGGTCCACCAGATAGAGACGCTCAAGCAGCCGGTCGTACGCCATCTGCCGCTGAAGTTGTGCGAGCGTCCAGCGGCTGGTTATCGCCTTAACTCTCAGCCTATCGGTGAGCGCGCGCCGAAACGCCGCTGGGCTCTTGTAGGAACGCTTTTCGTTCACTGAGCAGGGACTCTTGGCAACGAGCTCTCTTTGGCAGCCCGATCGACATGATCCCGCGCCTCGTCCAGCCATCGAGTCGCTTGCGGATCGCCGACGAGGTCCACGAGCCAACGCAGGAGGCTGAGGCCGTCGCCTCGACGAAAGCCGAACCGGATGGCGAATGGCATCAGAGCGTCCGCAAATGTGCCGGGATAATCGTAGACGTCGCGAATTGCGTCCGCGACGACATGGGCCACCGCTTCGGGCTCCTCGCCATCCGTCAGAAGATCGGAGGCGATTCTGGACGGCCGAGTCACAGGTAGGCCCCGAACTTGGATCCACTCGGATGCGCCGAGCTCGCGATGGTGGAGACGCACATCGGGCCGGCGCGATTGCTTTCTGGTCGCTACCGTGAACTCATGGCGATCGGCTGGCAGGTGGCCCAGTCCATAGAGCGCCGCCGCCGAGCGATGGGACACGACTCCTTCCTCAGGTTTTCGCTCCCACGCTGGAACGTCCGGGGCAAGCTGCAGCCAAGCGGCTCGGAGCTCGATGTGATCTGGAGGTGGGGCGCCGGTCAGCCGGTATACGCCGTGCGCCACCCGTTCCAGGACTGAACCGGGGGCGCTAAGGCGCTGCAGCGTGGCTGGCGAGACACCTGCCTGCTCGGCCTGACGCCGGGTGACCAGTCCCCACTGATCTTCCGCTATTTCCGCAAGTCGACTACGCGCCGGATATGCCATTACTGCACTATAGCTCATTTACGAGCTAGTTTGAAGTAGCGCCTCATGTTTGATACTGCATAATAGGTTATTAGCGACCTATTTCGCAGTAACGCGTGTAAACTGCCTCTGAAGGGGCCTCGGAGCAAACTGAGCTTGGCGATTGGGCCGAGGTACTTAGGTGGTGGGAATGCCTAAGCGGACACTAAGTCCGTTGGGAGGCAGATTACCTTGCCTTCCGGTTCGCTTAGGTTCCGTTTCGCCCACTCGTAAACGTCCAGTTCCTGGCTGAACAGAACAACTTGTCTCTCCGCGCTGATCGCCTTAAGCACCGTGAGCATAGCCTCCTTTCGCTCGACGTCCGCCTGCACGGTCACATCATCCAGGAGTAAAGGCGCCTTCTCCGGGCGCCTCGTTAGGTATTCCGCCATTGCCACACGCAGTAGAAGATAAATTTGTTCGGCTGTGCCATGCGACAACAAGTGGGCATCGCGCCATCGGGAACCGGGACCTCGCACCTGGACCCGCAGGGTGTCAGGATCGACAAGGGCCTCTGAGTATCGTCCCGAGGTCACGCTGGGCAGCCATCGTTCTAGTGCGTTTCTCAGGAGGGGTGCAATCGTTCGGTGCGTCCTCTCCTGCGCCTCCTGCAACAGGTTCTCTGCTTGTTCGATTATCTGATCGAGTTTTCGGATTCTGGATTGGCAGGGGCGGAGGGATTCGAACCCCCGACCTACGGTTTTGGAGACCGCCGCTCTTCCAGCTGAGCTACGCCCCTATCAGATACGATTCTACCCCGATTTCGAATCAGCGTCAGGCTGCACCCGTCCGGCTATGTCGTCAAGCCGCCACCGTTCGCGTTGACAGCAGGGCCCTTTCTGCCGCTACACTCCGCCCGAAATCGTCGTAGCCCGAGAGGAGCGCCCCAATGCCCGCAGTCTTCGTCCACGGAGTTCCCGAGACCCATATCATCTGGGACCCCATCCGTTCGCACTTGTCCCGCAAGGACGTCGTCGCCGTCGACATGCCGGGTTTCGGCGCGCCCTTGCCCGCCGGCTTTGACGCCACGAAAGAAGCTTACGCCGCCTGGCTCATCGCCGAGATCGAGAAGATCGGCGAGCCGGTCGACATCGTCGGGCACGACTGGGGATCGCTGCTCACCCTGCGCGTCGCCTCCACTCGGCCCGGCCTCATCCGCACTTGGACCGGTGGCTCCGGCGCCATCCATCCCGACTACGTCTGGCACGACATGGCGCGTATGTGGCAAACGCCTGAAGTCGGCGAGCAGGTGATGAAGGCGATGACGGCTGATGCTTTGAAGGCGGCCCTGATCGGCGCCGGCGTCCCCCGGGCCGCCGCCGGCGAAATAGCCTCGCAGATCGACGATACGATGAAGGGCTGCATCCTCACGCTGTACCGCTCCGCCGTCAACGTCGGCAAGGAATGGGGACCCTGAGCTGTCCAACATCCCTCCCAGGGGCCTCCTGATCTGGGGTACAGATGACCCGTATATGGCCATTTCCTTCGCCGATGGGCTGGCGAGGCGCACGGGCGCCACGCTGCTGGCGCTATCCCAGACCGGGCACTGGTGGCCCCTCCAACGGCCCGAAGAAGCCGCCGCCGCCCTCGAAGACCACTGGGCCCAAATGTAACGAAACCCCCGCTCTTCAGCTTCAAACTAATGTGGGGCGGCCGATCTGGCCGCCTCCGACTGCCTGCGCGGGCGTAATAGACGAGGAGAAGGGACCGAACCACACAAGAATGCCTGACAAAGACGAAAAGCGCGTCGTCCTTGAGCGCGGCATGGCCGAACAGGAATGGCACACGCCCGCCTACGTCCCGCCTCTCCCGCCGAAGCCGCTGCTCAAGCGGCTGCCGCGCGTCCGCCCGCCCGATTGGACGGAGGAGACCTGGGCCAAGCGCTTGCGTCAGGGCGTGATCGTCCTCGTCGTCGTCGCGGTGCTGCTCCTGGCCTTGCAGGGCTCCTTCCGGGGGTTCAAGGCGGACGGAGTCAGCATGGAGTCGGCGATACACGACGGCGATCACCTGATCGTCAACCGCCTTGCCTACGGGCACATCGACTTCGGACTGCTGGACTGGCTGCCGCTGGTGCACGTCGGCGCGCGCTGGGGCAAGCCCGGCCGCGGCGATGTCATCGTCTTCCGGTCCCCGGTGGAGGACAAGGAGCTGGTCAAGCGGGTCGTCGGCCTGCCCGGCGAAACCGTGATAATCGCTGACGGCCACGTCTCCATCGACGGCATGACCCTCTCGGAACCGTACGCCGTCGGCAAGACAACCTGCGCCGACACTTGCCAATGGAAGGTCCCGGACGACGCCTACTTCGTGCTCGGCGACAACCGCGCCAGCAGCCTCGACTCTCGCGGCGGCTGGTTCGTCCCGCTCGGCAATATTGCCGGCAAGAAGCTCCTCAGCTACTGATCAAGATTCGCGGCGTCAGGCTCTTAGCCTGACTCCACAATCCCCACCGCGCCGGATTGCGGTAATATATCCGCACCTGAAATCGCTACAACTGACGGAGGAAGCCCCCATGTCTGATGTCCTGTTCGACAAGCGCCCTAGCGGCGTAGCCCTGATCACCCTGAACCGCCCCGATAGCTTGAACGCGATGGGCGGCGAGCTTATGCCGTTGCTCGCTCAGCATCTGCGCGAGTGCGTTTCCGATCCCGAAGTGCGCTGCGTCGTGCTGACCGGCGCCGGCCGTGCCTTCTGCGCCGGCGGCGACGTCAAGGCCATGGCCGCCCAGCGCGACATCCTCTCCGGCGCCAATGGTGGCAGCAAGCCACTCTCCGGTCCCGCACTCCTTGCGCGCTCCGTGCAGGTCCTGCGCCAGTCCCAGCGCGACACCAGCGGAATGCTGCACACGATGCCTAAGGTTACGATCGCCATGGTCAACGGCCACGCCGTCGGCGCCGGCCTCTCGCTCGCCCTCGCCTGCGACATCCGAATCGCTTCTGAAAAGGCGAAGTTCGGCACCGCCTTCCGCAACGTCGGTTTCTCCGGCGACTTCGGCGGTTCCTACTTCCTGCAGAAGCTGATCGGCACCGAGCGGGCGCGCCTCCTCTATTACACAGGGCAGGTCGTCGAGGCCCAGGAGGCGCTGCACCTTGGCATCTGCAGCACGGTCGTGGCGCACGATGACCTCGAAGCCGAGACGATGAAGATCGCCGAGCACATCGCTTCCGGCCCGACCCTCGCCTACGGGCGCATGAAGGAAAACTTCAACCGCGGCGAAAGCAGCGACCTCTTCACGCTTCTTGACCAGGAAGCGCTCAACATGACACTCTCCGGCCAGACGCGGGACCACATGGAAGCCGCCCGCGCCTTCGTGGAGAAGCGCCAGCCCACCTTCGCCGGCGAGTAGGAGCATGCCCGGCCTCGAAGCGGACAGCTATCGCGGCTTCGACCTGGCGCTGCACGACCCGGGCATCGCGCTCATCACGTTCAACCAGCCGGAGCGGCTGAACGGGATGACGCAGGACATGAAGCGCGACCTCTGCGAGGTGCTTCTGCAGGCGCAGATGGACGAGGCCGTGCGAGTCGTTGTCTTCACCGGCTCCGGTCGCGCCTTCTCGGCCGGAGACGACATCAGCGGCCGCCCACGAGGAAGCGGCAGTGCCCGCGCGCTCGTCCCGAAAGTGCCCGGCGGCCACAACGACCCGATCGGCACCTACGAGGGGCTGCGCATGCTCTCGCAATCGCTCAACCTCGCGATCCGCAACCTCGACAAGCTCAGCATCGCCGCGATCAACGGCGTCGCCATCCAGACCGGACTCTCGCTCGCCCTTTCCTGCGACTTCCGCATCGCCTCAACGGAGGCGCGGATGGGCAGCGGCACGCTCCGCTACGGCCTGATGCCAGACGAAGGCGGCCAGTTCCTCCTCGTCCAGCTGATCGGCGTCGGGCGCACGATGGACTTCCTGATGCGGAACCGGATCGTCTCCGGCGAAGAGGCCTTCGCCCTCGGCCTCGTCCACGAAGTGACGCCGCCCGGCCAGCTGCTTGACCGCGTAATGGAGCTCGCGCGTGAGCTGGCGAACGGCCCGCAGATCGCGATGCGGCTCCTCAAGCGCGCCGTCTATACCGCCGCCGAGACAACGTTCGCGCACGCGCTGGACGACATCGCCACGAAGACTGCCGTCTCGGACCACCATCCGGACGCCCGCGAGGGCATCCGCGCCTTCCAGGAGAAGCGCGCGCCGAAGTTCAACCAGCCCGCGCCGGACCGCCACACGTAGGAGCGCAACGCCTTCGCCGTCCTCGCCGGCAGTCGCTCCCGTACTTTCGCTTCTCGCCCCACCGACGCCTGCCATCGGATGGCGCTGCGCCCAACCACGCTGCGATCTCAGGCCACGCCGAGCCATATCCAGAATCACCACAGCTGGGTACGGGCGCTCCGACACCGTTGGGCGTAGCGCCATCAGAAGTCGACCCACGTGCGGACGACACCGGGGGGAGAAACCTGATTGACCGCCGGACAAGCAGGCGCGACGCCCTACATTTCACGCTGGGTTCTGGATTCTAGGTTCTCGTCACCCCAGCACCAGCTCCGCCGCCGTCTGCACCATCTGCGGCGGGCCGCTGATCATCATCGTGGTCAGGCAAGTCTCCTTCCACGCCGCCAGCTCATCCTTAATCTTGCCGATCGGGCCGATCAGAGCCACGTCCTGCACCAGCTCCAGCGGGATCTCCGCGATCGCCTCGTTCTTCTTGCCGGCCAGGTACAAGTCCTGCACTTTCTTGGCCACGCCTTCCCAGCCCATCCGGATGAAGACGTCGTGATGGAAATTCGCGCCGCGAGCGCCCATCCCGCCCATGTAGAGCGCGAGCATCGGCCGGATGAAGTTCGCGCCGGCCTCGATGTCATCGGTCGGGATGATCGTCATCGTTGCCGCGACCTCGAAGTCCTCCGGCTTGCGGTGCGCGCCTGGCTTCGCGAAGCCCTCCGCCAGGGCGTCGCGGTAGAACTTGTCCATCTTCGGCGTGAAGAACAGTGGCAGCCAGCCGTCCGCGATCTCGGCTGCCAGCGCCACGTTCTTCGGACCCTCCGCGGCCAGGTACACCGGGATGTCCGGGCGGAACGGGTGCAGCGTCGACTTAAGCGGCTTGCCGAGACCTATGCCGTGCTTGTTCGGCAGCTGGTAGTGCTTGCCTTCGAACGTCACCGGCTCCTCGCGCTTGAAGATCTTGCGCAGGATCGAGACGTACTCTCGTGTGCGCTCCAGCGGGCGTGGGTACGGCTCACCGTACCAGCCTTCGACGACCTGCGGTCCGGACGCGCCGATGCCAAGGATCACACGCCCCTCCGAGAGGTGGTCCAGCGTCATCGCCGCCATCGCCAGCGCCGCCGGCTGCCGCGCCGAGATCTGCGCGATGGAGGTGCCAAGCTTGATCTTCTTCGTCTTGGCGCCCCACCAGGCCAGCGGTGTGATCGCATCGGAGCCATACGCCTCGGCAGCCCACATCGAGTCGAAGCCGAGGTCTTCCGCCTTGGCAATCGTCTCCTCGATTCCCGCCGGCGGCCCGGAAGACCAGTAGCCCGTCCCGAGCCCCAGCTTCATTTGCTTCGCCATCTCTGTTCCCCTTCTGTGTCGTCTGGCCGCTAGCTACCGTCCACCACGTCACCACCGGCTGTTCACTATCCACTGTCCACAATCCGCTGTCCAGCGGCGTCTTAACCTTGGGTTATGTCGTGCGTTTGATATATTGCGCGCCTTTACCTCAGCCAAAGCGCTTAGATGGAGTAACTTTATCCGGAACATGATCGAAACGACTGCGGCCGGCCCGTCCGTCGCCTACTTCTCGATGGAGATGGGCCTCGACCCCGACATCCCGACCTACAGCGGTGGCCTCGGCGTCCTGGCCGGCGATAGCCTGCGCGCCTCCGCTGACCTGCGCCTCCCGCTCGTCGGCATCACCCTCGTCCACCGCAAAGGATACTTTCGCCAGCGCCTGGACGCGGAAGGCCACCAAACGGAAGTTCCCGACTCCTGGTCGCCGGAAGAGCGGCTCGAGGAGATGCCGCAGCGGGTCAACGTCACGATCGAGGGGCGCACCGTCCATCTGCGGGCGTGGCGCTTCACCGTTAACGGAACGCGCGGCAACAACTATGCGCTCCCGATCCCGGTCTACCTACTGGACGCCAACCTGCCGGAGAACGACCCCCGGGACCAGCGCCTCACCGACGAGCTCTACGGCGGCGACTCCCGGTACCGCCTCTCGCAAGAAGTGATCCTCGGCATGGGCGGCGTCGCCCTCCTCAGAGCTCTGCACTACACCGACATCCGCACCTACCACATGAACGAAGGCCACTCCGGGTTGCTGATCCTCTCGCTCCTGGAAGAGCAGATGAACGGCAGCGATGAAACGCCAACCAGTCGCGACGTCGAAGCTGTGCGCCGCCAGTGCGTCTTCACCATTCACACGCCGGTCCCGGCCGGCCACGACGTCTTTACAACGCCACTCACCGAAGAAGTGTTGGGCGAGAAGCGAATGCGCCTGCTGCGCGTCAGCCCGGCCTTCGAAGACGATATGTTCGACCTGACGGCGTTCGTGATGTTCTTTGCGCGGACGGCCAATGGCGTCTCGCTTCGCCACGCCGAAATCACACGCTCCATGTTCCCCGGCTACGTCGTCGGCGCGATCACCAACGGCGTCGACGCCGGTATCTGGGTCTGCGAGGCGTTCGCCGCTCTGTTCGACCGTCACTGGCCGGCCTGGCGCCGCGACACCCGTTACCTCCGTTACGCAGCCGACATCCCGCTCGCCGACGTGCGGGCGGCCCACGCCGACGCCAAGCACACCCTCCTCGCGGAGATCGAGCGTCGGCAAGGCGTCATCCTCGACCCAAACGTCCTCACGATCGGCTTCGCGCGCCGGGCCACCGGCTACAAGCGCGGCGACCTGATCTTCTCCGACCTCGACCGGCTGCGCGGCATCGTCAAACGCGCCGGACCGCTGCAAGTCGTCTACTCCGGCAAGGCTCACCCAAGAGACGATACCGGCAGGCAGATCATCGAGCAGATCTTCGCCGCGGCCAAGGAGCTCAGAGGTACGATCGAGGTCACATATGTCGAAGACTACAACATGGGCATCGCACGCAGCCTCTGCTCCGGCGTCGATGTCTGGCTGAACAACCCTCAGAAGCCGCTCGAAGCGTCCGGGACCAGCGGCATGAAAGCAGCCATGAACGGCGTCCCTAGCCTCAGCGTCTTGGACGGTTGGTGGATCGAGGGATGCTTCGAAGGCGTCACGGGCTGGGCAATCGGGGACGAGAACCCGGACCAAGAGCAGGCGGAGGTCGATTCGCTTTACGAGAAGCTGGAGGGGACGATTATGCGCCTCTTCTATCACGAACCCGACGGCTTCGCCACGGTCATGCGCGGCGCCATCGCGATCAACGCGGAGTTCTTCAGCGCCCAGCGCATGATGTCCCAATACTACCGCAACGTCTACCAGACCCCGACTGAAGGCTTCACGGCGTGAAGACGGTGGCGTTCGCCGGCCCCGGCAAGATGGAGCTGCGCGAGGCGCCCGATCCAACACCCGCTGCGGGCGAAGTCGTGATCGACGTCAGCCACTGCGGCATCTGCGGCTCCGACCTGCATGAGTACGCCTCGCACGGCCCCTCGATGCGCACGGCCGGCGTCTTCCAGCCGGTGATGGGCCACGAGTTCACGGGCATCGTGGCGGCCGTAGGCTCGGGCGTCTCCTCCCACCACCAGGGTGACGCCGTCGTCGTGCACCCCGGCGGCTCCTGCGGCAACTGCTACTACTGCAACTCCGGGCTATCCAATCTCTGTGCCGACCAGCAGGGCACAGGCTACCGCCGCGCCGGCGCCTACGCTGAATTCTGCGCCGTTCGCGCCGACCAGGCGCTGCCGCTCCCCGACACCTCGTGGCTGGAGAAGGCCGCACTCACCGAGCCGTTCGGCGTCGCCCTGCGCGCGATCAATCGCGGCGCCCTACAGCCGGGCGAGACCGTCTTCATCGCCGGCGGCGGCCCGATCGGCCAGCTCTCTGTCATCGCTGCGAAGCGTAAGGGCGCGGCCACGATAGTCGTCTCAGAAGTCGCCGAGTCGCGCCGCGAGCTTGCGCTCCGGCTCGGCGCCGGCCATGCCATCGACCCGGCGACGTCCGCTTCGCTGCAAATGCGTGAGCTCACAAAAGGGCTGGGCGCCGACCTCTCCGTCGAAGCCGTTGGCATCGCGCCTACGATGGACGACTGCATCGCGTCAACGCGCCGCGGTGGCCGCATCGTCGTTGCCGGCGCCTTCGAACAGCCGTACCCCGTGAACCTGCTCGCGCTGCTCATCCAGGAACAGTCGATCGCTGGCACCTTCGGCTACGCCGCGGAGTTCACCGAAGCGCGCGACCTCATCTGCTCTGGCGCTGTCGACGTCTCGCCTCTAATCTCCCGCACCGTCTCCCTCGACCAGCTCACTGCCACCTTCGAGGAGATCACGCAGGACCGCAACAAGTACCAGAAGGTGCTCGTCCGGCCGTAACCATTAGTCGAGGTCTTTGGTATAATTAAGGTGTAGTCGATCTAACGGGGTTCGGCTCGGGCAGGGGATTCGCTATGTGTAGACGTGATAATTCGGAACTTGAGAAATACGTCCTCAAAGGAGGACTTTACGTTCCTATCGCCGCCTCAAGCCTGAGCGGGCTAATTGACGGTCAGCATCGATTGGTGGCACAGGAAACGTCAGTTGAAGCGGCGCAAGCATACAACGTTCTCCGTCGCCTATTCCGAACCGTCGGCGAAGCGACACACCAGTATTCGGGCGAGTTCCGTTATATTCTCAACGAACTTTCGTTTAAGGCCAAGGACTTCACCAAGCGAGCGTGGGCGCTAATTACTCGCGTGCGACTGGCCCGCGTGAAGTCAGCGATGAGTCATCTGACAACGGATCGCATGCCGACTTCCCACGCTCGGGAAACCGCCCAGAAACCTGATCCGGAGGCCCACTTACGGCTTTCAATTTGGAGTGTGGTTCCGGTACAACGGCGATTCAGGTCTCCCCGGTCTGCTTAAACCAGTAGTTCGGCTCGTAACCGGTCTTCCCGGACACGTTGCGGCGATCATTTTGGCCGACGTTATTTTGCACTATCTCATGGGGATGGTAGCGAGCAGATCACACACGACCGCAACAAGTGCCAGAAGGTGCTTGTTCGGCCGTAGCCGCGCAACGATCCCTACGTCTGCAGCGACTCCCTCTTAACGACACGCAAGTGCGGCGGGTAGTCGAAGGGCGGCGGCGTCGGCCGCTGCCGCTCCTTCACTTTGCGCACCTCACGTAGGGCAGCCGGCCGGACAGAGGCCATCAGCTCCTTGACGCGGCAGCGGGCGGAATCGTCGGGCAGGTAGGTGAGCATGGGGGCGGTCCACCTTTCTCGCTTGGGCTGGGGGCTTTTCCTCGGCGTATGATCAAGCCTCATTGGCCCCAACGGCATGCCACGCCGGTTGGCGTTCGGTTCACGTTCTCTGCGCGTGCTACAATCGCTCCGTTCAGGAGGAGGACGCCCATGGTCACTCGATCACAGGTTTACGGCGATATCGCCGCCAGCGACGATCACACCCACGCGCTCGGCCCGGAGAAGAACTTCAACGAGAGCATGTACTTCAACTTCTTCGACAACCGGCTCCAGCGTGGCGGCTTCCTCCGCATTGGCAACCGCGCCAACGAGCGCTACGCCGAGGTCACGCTTTGCGTCTACGAGCCCGGCGGGGCTGTGCTCTTCAACTACAAGCGCCCCGAGATTGCCACCAACGACGCCTACGACGCCGGCGGCATGCGCTTCGAGACGCTGGAGCCGCTGGTCCGCCACCGCACAACATACGAAGGCTCGGCCGTCTACCTGGCGAAGCCTGAAGAGATGAGCGACCCCGGCCAGGCATTCCGCGAGAACCCTCACAAGAAGATATCTATCGACCTCCAGCACGAGGCGGTCGGCCCGGTCTACGGTTCCACCGGCGGCGACCGCGTCATCGCCGAGCCCGAGAAGGAGTTCGCGAAGGCGCACTACGAGCAGCACATGACCGTCAAGGGCAAGCTCGCCATCGACGGCGAACCGTACGACATCGACGCGCTCGGGCTGCGCGATCACTCCTGGGGTCCGCGCTACTGGCAGAACATCTACTCCTACCGCTGGCTCACCTGCTCCTTCGGCCCGGCGCTCAGCATCATGGTATCCGAGATCCGCCCATCGCCCGAGAGCCGCATCCAGGGCGGCGTCGTCATCCGCGACGGCGTCCTTGAGCGCATCACCGGCGTCGAGATCGATTCGCAGTTCGACGACGACCGCCCCTTCCACCGCTCGATGAAGTCCGACCTCACGCTAGAGAGCGGCGAAGTCGTCACCGTCGAGGGCCGTGTGCTCGGCTTCATCCCCCTGCGCAACCGCCGCGAAGGCCACGTCACCCACATCGGCGAAGGGATGACGGAATACCGCTGCCTGGGCCACACGGGCCTCGGCATCTCGGAGTACCTCGACCAGGTCCAGTAGCGGTTGGAAGTAGGAAATAGGAAGGGCTTCCCGCTCGGCCGATAGTAGTCGGAAAGAGACTCAAGAGGGGGAATCGATGCTTGCACATCTTCTACAGACCAGTCCGAATTGGGCGGATAAGATGACGGCTTGGAGTACGCTTGCGACGGGTATCGTCACCTTTCTGCTAGCAATCGCCGCAGTTGCCGCAGCGTTACAGGTCGAGCGCCAGATCAAGGAGGCACGCGTTCAACATCGGGAACAACTACATGGTTCCCTCCGGCCGGTGGCCATAGTCTCCTACGTCGAGAGCAAGGTAGAGGGGACGCCTCCGACTGTACGGATCAAAGCCAAAGTTCGCAATGTGGGTTCGGGAGCAGCCTTAAGCATAGGCCTCCGAGCATGGATCCGAATCCCCAAAAACCGATGGGATAAGGTGGAAGAGCGAATTTCCGAAATCGATGCCATGAAAGCTTCGATCAACATCGACGAGCCCGAACTAAAGTTTCGCCTTAGTGGAGTAGGTCCTGAAGAAGAACCTGATTCTTGCTTCTTGAACCAGGAACGACCGCTTGAGGCCAAAGATTATCCGAATGATGAAGCCGTGCTCATTTACCGCATCGAATTTCGCGACGTATTCAATAATCCATACCCAAAGAGCAAGGGCTTGTCTCACATTGAGATTTCTGAACCCGGCGAAGATGACACGACTTGAACGGCCGGCTCTGTTTTTCCGCGCTAGATGTACCCTATTAACTTCGTAACGAAGTCCACCGCGGGCATCCTTCCGCTACAATCGCCCCGTGACGCCGGAAGAAGTCTCCGATAAGCTCGCCGCGTTCCTCCAACGCTCCCATAACGCGAAGTCCGTCCGCATCGACAACCTGCGGCTGCTCACCGGCGGCGCGTCACGGCAAACGTGGTCGTTCGACGCCGTCATCGAGCACGCCGACGGACGCACGGAGACGTTCGCGCTCGTTTCGCGGGCTGATCCGCGCAAGGGGCCGAACACCATGTCGCGCGACACGGAGTACCGCGTGCTCGAGGCGGCCGCGGCAGCCCGCGTTCCCGTCCCGGGCGTGCACCTGATGGGCGACGACTCGATGGGCGTGCCGTTCTTCCTGATGGACCGCGTCGAAGGCGAGACGATCGCCCGCCGCATCCTCCGCGACGACGCCTACGCCGAAGCACGCCCGCTCATGACCTCGCAGCTCGGCCGGATCGCTGCGGCGATACACCGCATCCCTCTCGACGCGCCCGGCCTCGAGCGCCTGCCCCGCCCCGAGCCCGGCCTCTCGGCCGCCGAGACAGAGGTCACCCGCTTCGAGCAAACGTACCGCGCCATCGCGCTCGAGCCGCACCCCGCGTTCGAGCTGGCTTTCCGATGGCTCAAGCTCAACCTGCCGCCGCCTGCCGAGCCTGCGCTCGTCCACGGGGACTACCGGATGGGCAACCTGATCGTCGGGCCGGAAGGCGTGCGGTCCGTGCTGGACTGGGAGCTGACGCACATCGGCGATCCGCTGGAGGACTTCGGCTTCCTCTGCGTGCGCTCCTGGCGCTTCGGCAACGACGAGATGCCGGTCGCCGGCGTCGGCCGGCGCGAGGAGCTGTTCGCCGCCTACGTCGCCGCCGGCGGCCGCAGAGTCGACCCTCAGGCGGTCCGCTGGTGGGAGACGTTCGGCAACCTCCGCTGGGGCATCATCTGCATCATGCAGGCCCGCGCCTATCTCGACGGCACGTCGAAGTCTGTCGAGTTAGCCACCATCGGCCGCCGCACCGCGGAGACGGAGTGGGAGCTGCTGAACTTGATGGAGCGTGCGTAGTGCAGGATCGACCCACCTATGATGAGCTGCTCGCCGCCGTCGAATACTTTCTCGATACGGAGATCGTGCCGAACGTGCCGGGCGCCCGCGGCTTCCACAGCCGCGTCGCCGCCAACGCCATCCGCATCGTCCGCCGCGAGCTCGAGCGCGAAGACGAAGCGCTGGCTGCCGAGTGGGCCGGACTCGACGCGCTCCTTGGCCCCGCAGTTGTCCCCATCGGCCGTGCGCAGTTGCGAGCAGCGCTTAGTGACCGAAACGAGGCGTTTTGTGCGCAAATCCGCTCGGGTAACGGGGACGAGGGTGGGTTTGCCGCTCGCGTAATCGCGCACGTACGACGCGTCGTACGCGAAAAGCTGCGCGCAACCGATCCTGAACTACTCTCACGCTCTGGGGATGCTGGACAATAGCGGGAGAGCGACGTACGCTCGCCCCGACGACGCCGATTTGGGCAATTTAGGAGGTACGATGGCACTTCGGACGCCCAAATGGATAGCCCTGGCCCTGGGACTCTCTCTCTCCGCAGCGCTCCTCGCCCTCGTAGCGTGCGGCGGCGGCGATAGCACGACAAGCAGCGCCACCGCGACCACATCCGGCCGCACCACCGCCACGCAGGCGCCCAACCCTGACGCAACGAAAACCGAACAAGCCACGGCTACCAGCGGCAGCAGCTCGGCAGACATCGCGAGCCAACTTGCAGCCCTCGGCGGCAACATCACGCAAGCGACCGGTAAGGTGACCTACACAAGCACTGACTCAAGCGGCATTACCAGCACGATCACCTTCTACTCCAAGCCACCCAACTCCCGCTTCGACTCCACCGCGGCGGATGGATCGACCACCGCTTATATCGAGACCCCGCAAACCACATACATCTGCTCGTCCGACGCTGCCCAACAGAACCAGACTTGCCTGGCGCAGGCCGGTACTGGTACCGGGTCCGCTGGATTGGGATTGTTCGGCTCGTTCTTCAGCCCCACCCTGGTCGATGCCCTGACTGCTGCTGCTCAAGCCCAGGGGATTGAGATCAAGAAGACCAGCGAGACCATCGCCGGCACTGACGCCTCTTGCTTCGAAGGAACGTATAACGGCAGTACTGAGAAGTTCTGCTTCAGCGGTGACGGAGTCATGCTGGCCGAGCAGATCACGGACACCAGCGGCACGACCGGCCTGACGGCGACCGCCTATAGCAGAAACGTCTCCGACTCGGACTTCCAACCGCCATACCCGGTGACAACGATCCCGGCCATTCCGACTGGCTAGCCAACCGAACGGACGTGCTCGGCGAAGGCGCGGCGCCGCCCGTGTTGCCGCGCCTTTACGGTAGTCGGTAAGATATTGAGCGCTGCCGAGGTGGTGGAATAGGTAGACACGCCGTCTTGAGGGGGCGGTGCCCGTAAGGGCGTAGGGGTTCAAATCCCCTCCTCGGCACCAGCTCCAGGCGGCGACGTAGCCAAGTGGTAAGGCAGGGGTCTGCAAAACCCCCATCATGGGTTCGAATCCCATCGTCGCCTCCAATCGCAACACAAGCGACCCGGGATCACCCCGGGTCGCTCTGTTTGGATCCCTCTCGCCTTGTGTCCAGCACCACCAAGGGCCGAATCGGCTGATCCAGAGGTTCTATCCATCGTAACGGCTCAGAGTCTCGCTCCTCTCTAGGTGTAGCTGCCCCGCCCCTGCGCCGGTCGAGATCCGAATGTCTTAGCCAGAGAGAAGTCGCCGGTATTCTCGGCTCAGAAAGCATTTCATGGGCTGGGTGGTTAGGCCGAATTCAGATACGAAATGTGGTGCCGGGGGTGGGATTCGAACCCACACGCCCCTCGAAGGGACAACGGATTTTAAGACCGCAGTGTCTACCATTCCACCACCCCGGCACAGATACGATATTAGGCGATTTGCCCGCTTCCGGCTCCCCATTGTCTAACGGGCGTCTAACGAAAACCAAACGTTAATCGGGATTTGCATTCATTCGCGTTCCTTCATCTTCACCCCGTGTGGACTCAAATTCTTCCGCTCCGCTAGTTGAACAGAATCAACGCGTAGGGCACGGTTAAGGGTACCGACCCTGAAGGGAGGTCCTACCCCGACGGGACCACCTGCCCGGGCAGGCCCGCCGCGAGCCGGATCATCGCCCATCCCGTACTCGGTGGCCTGCATCATGAGTACAAGTGGCTGGCCGCGTGACCTGTTCGGACGGTACGTCTCACACACGCATGAGATTTTGCCGCCCAACAGCATGATGGCAGCAGGCTTGCCCGATCCTAAGGACGACGGTACTCTCGTTGCTCTCGCCCTGGTGGCCCGGACGTGCGCATTTCTCGGCGACTCCGCTCGAGCGCGGCCGTTGTACGAGACACTCCGGCCGTGCGCCAGGAACAACACCTGCAACGGCAACGAAGCGTCCTTCGGGTCCATGTCGCGCTACCTTGGCCTCCTCGCCGCCACGATGTCCCGCTGGGACGCCGCTGCGCGGCACTTCGAAGACGCGCTCGAACTGAACACCCGCTGGGGAGCGCGACCGTGGACCGCCCTCACGCAGCACGACTACGCAAAGATGCTGCTGGCCCGCAATAACCCCAGCGATCGCCAGAAGGCGTTTACGCTCCTTGCGGACGCCCTCGAGACGTCCCGAGAACTCTGGATGACGCGCCAGTCGGATAGGGTTAGCGAGGCGAGAGCGATGGCCTCGTGAATCGGTCTGGCTCATCGACAGCGTGCAATCTAGCCCCGACTGCTAGACTTCCCAGGCTGGTCGAAAAAGACCCGATCACGCCTAAGACTTACGCCGCCGACGCTCTCACTCCGCTGCCTGAGCATCGTCCAGCTCCGGCAGGGGCACAGGCGCACGGCGCGGGGTGCAGACGCCGCAGTGGATGGCGTCGTCGACCACGAGCGCTCCTGCGTCATCGTTAGGGGCGCGACCCCGGAAGACCTCGAGCACGAAGGGCATTACCTTTGCGTGCTCCCGGCACGCTCCGCCGGCCATTATGGCACGGGTAATTCGACTTTCTCGCGCTGGGGGTCCCGGCAATCGTCTTGGTGTGACGTCGGCGCGGGGCCGGTTCCAGCAACCCCCGCCAGCTACTCCATAAGTACCAGCCGGCGTTCCAGTCTTGGTTGGGAGACGCCGATCAGAACGGCGGCGTATCCTCTTTGAATGATCGTGCAACGTAAAGCGTCCTCTCCCGGCGACGACGGATGGCAGTCGCTCACTCTTTCGGAAGCAGCCCAGCTTGATCCGGCAGCCGTTCTCGCCAGGCTTCAAAGCTCAGCTGATGGCCTGACCGAATCCGAAGCCGCCCGGCGGCTCGAGGTGGCAGGACCGAACGCCGTACGGACTCACGGCGCCAGACTGCTCGAGATCCTGATCCGCCAGGTAAAGAGCCCCTTGCTGTTCCTACTCGTGGCGGCTGCTGCAGTATCTGTCGTCGTCGGCGAGAGGACAGACGCATTCATTATCCTCGGCATCATCGCCCTGAGCGTGCTGCTCAGTTTCTTCAACGAGTATCAAGCTGCCCGCGCCGTTGAGGCGCTCCACTCCCGCATCCGCCACACGGTGGTGGCGCGTCGCGAAGGGCGCGCTATTTCGGTGAACGTGACCGTGCTCGTTCCCGGCGACGTCGTTCGCCTGGATGTGGGCGACGTCGTGCCGGCTGATCTCAGGCTGCTGGAGGCGAACGCGCTGGAGTGCGACGAAGCGGTTCTGACGGGCGAAGCGACGCCGGCGGAAAAGACCGTGGCGACGCATCCGGTAGGGGACTCGCCGCTCGACATCCCGTGCTGTGCATTCATGGGCACGGTGGTGCGGGGCGGCACAGGGCGGGGCGTCGTCGTGCGCACCGGCAAAGAGACAGCCTTCGGCCAAATCGCAGCACGTTTGGGGGAGCAACAGGAAGAGACGGCCTTCCAGCTCGGCCTGCGCGACTTCTCGGGCCTGCTTGTCCAGGTCACAGCCGCTCTCACGGTTTCTATCTTCGTGATCAACACAGCCTTGCAACGGCCGGTACTGGAGTCGGCGCTATTCGCCCTCGCCATCGCGGTCGGGCTGACGCCGCAACTTCTCCCCGCCATCGTCACGATCAGCCTCTCGACGGGAGCCCGTCGTCTCGCGCGGAAGTCCGTCATCGTGAAAAGGCTGGTCAGCATCGAAGACCTGGGGAACATAGAGGTCCTCTTCACGGACAAGACCGGCACGCTGACGGCAGGCGAACTGAGCTTCTCGGCCGCCCTGGATCCCGCCGGCCAACCCTCGCCTGCTGTCCTGCTGCTGGGATTGCTCTGCAACTCGGCAACAGTGGAAGGCAGCACCGCCGTCGGCGGCAATCCGCTGGACCGCGCGCTCGGGGAGGCAACCGAAGCGCGCGAAGCGCCCGTCACTGACTACAAGCGGCTGGCCGAGGCGCCCTTCGACTATGACAGAAGATTGATGTCGGTCTTAGTCCAGCGCCCCGATGGCAGCCCGCAGATCGTTACAAAAGGCGCTCCTGAGGCGGTCCTTGAACGCTGCCGGAATCTCCCAGGCAAAGCTCAGCAAGTCCTCGATACTTTCCTGGACAAGGGTGTCCGCGTCGTCGCGGTGGCCGAGCGCGATGGCGCGGGCCTGTCTTCCATCAGCGCAGGCGACGAGCACGACCTCACCCTGGCCGGCTTCCTGACATTTGTCGATCCCATCAAACCGGACGCAGCCGCTTCAATCGAGCGTTTGGCAAGGCTGGGCGTCGAGGTCAAGATCGTAACCGGCGACAACGATCGCGTTGCCGGCCGTTTGTGCGCCGATCTGGGGATAGCGGTCGCGGGCATCATCACCGGCAGCGCGATGGAAGGCATGACCGATGAACAGCTAGCTGCCGCGCTGCCCTCGACCACGATCTTTGCTCGCGTCACGCCGGAGCAGAAGTCCCGCATCATCAGGCAGCAACGGAAGCGCGGCGTCGATGTTGGCTTTCTCGGCGACGGCGTAAACGATGCCGTCGCCCTCCACGACGCCGACGTAGGCATATCTGTCGACTCTGGAAGTGACGTTGCCAAAGACGCCGCCGACATCGTGCTCACTGAGAAGGACCTGGGGATTCTCGCTGAGGGTGTCGTAGAAGGACGTCGCATCTTTTCCAACACTATCAAGTACGTCCTGATGGGGACGTCCTCGAACTTCGGCAACATGTTCAGCGCTGCGGGCGCCTCGGTGGTGCTTTCTTTTCTGCCGATGCTCCCGCCCCAGATCCTCCTCAACAACCTCCTCTATGACGTCAGCGAGATGACTATACCGACCGACCAGGTCGACGAGGAGCTGCTGCAGCGTCCGGCGCACTGGGACACCGCCTTCATACGCCGTTTCATGATCTTCTTCGGCCCCATTAGCTCCGTCTACGACTTCATGACCTTCGGAATCATGATCTGGGTCTTCCACGCCGACGAAACTCTGTTTCACTCGGCCTGGTTCGTCGAGTCGCTGGCCACCCAGACGCTCGTAATTTTCGTCATCCGAACCAGGCGAACGCCCTTCTTTCGCAGCCGGCCGAGCCTTCCTCTGATGATCACCACGCTCGCATGCGTAGTCATCGGCGTGCTGTTGCCGTTCTCTCCTCTCGCCGACACATTGGGATTCACGTCTTTGCCCCTCGGGTTCCTCGGGATCCTGGCGCTCATGGTTATCACTTACCTCGGGCTGGTTGAAGTAGGCAAGGCTCGCTTTTTCCGAGCAGTCCCGACTGGAAAGCCCCTCGCCCGGCCCAGGGAGCGGGGCCAAAGACGCGTGCATCGGCTAGCCGCGCGCTGGAGTCACGGTGGTCGGCCGCGAAACGAATCGTCGGTCCAGCGCTGACAGCCGCAACGAGAGTAGCCCGACGGCCAACTTTGAGAGAGCGACGGCCCCTCGGTGCGCCCAACCGAAGCTAGTCCTTTAGGTCAGGTGGGTTACCAAGAGAGTCCCCGCACCTAGCAGCATCAGAAAACCGATGACGTCCGTGAAAGTCGTCAGGTAGATCGCGGAAGCCAGCGCCGGATCCATCTCGAGGGCCTGCAGGCCGAGTGGTGTCAGCGAACCGACGATGCCAGCTATCACTACGTTGCCCACCATCGCGAAGAAGACGACGCTGGCAAGCCACGGGTTCTGGTAGAGCGTTCCCGACTTCGGCTGAAACCGAGGTACGCACGTATGGAGCCTGCTGAAAAGGCAACCCTGATCGCCCCTGCCTTGTAACAGACCTGTCGCCTCCTCGCTTGGCTCTCAGAGGCGTGATCACCCGCCGGCTGTGTGAAACAGGCGGCCGATCAGGAAGCCAATGCCTGCGGCGCCGAGCCCGATCACTAACATCTGCGCGCCGCTCTTGCGCCAATCCCCCGCCAACGTCTTGGCCGAATAGACGCCTACGCCAAAGAGCGCGATCGCGCTCAGAACAATCCCCAAAATAACCGGGGTTTGCGCGAGCACTGTGAAGGGGGCTAGTGGTATCAAATGTCCGATCAGCGTTGCGACGGTTACGACCGCCGCACTTCGCAGCAGCGACCCCCGTTCGACCGGCTGCAGGTGTAGCTCCTCGCTCATCATGGTGTCTATCCAGGTGTCACGGTTCGCAGCGATCGTATTGACTACATCTTCGAGAAGCTGGCCCTGTAATCCTTTCGCCGCATAATATCGCGGATCTCCTACCGCTCGATATCGGGTGCGAATTCAATCTCTTCTTGCTCGCGCCCGCGCTGGGCGACGTAAAAGTCGCGGACTGAGCCGAACGATGTGTACGCGACAGCGCCCATGGAGATCGGTTCGGTGAATGACGCCGCAAGCCCGGCGGCGATGAGAACGTGGGGGTGACCCGCCGGCGGATACGACGCCGAGAGCGATGCCGAGCATGTTGACGAGGCCGTCTTGTCCACCGAGGATGACGTCGCGGAGTGAGTTGCCACCGCCGTGACTCTCTGCGTGTAACGCCGGCGTTTGGCCGTCGTCAACCGAAGATTGCACAGCTCGCCCGAGGGGAGTTCGGGTCATTTTCTCGGCGTCCAAAGGATCGCTTTGCGCTGAACGGCGGCATTTACACTCTACCAACTCCTCTCGCCGCGGCGACCTCGATATTCTCTCTGCCGCCATACACTGTCCACCACGGCGTGGCTCCGGCCGCCAGAATTGTGTTCCGCGCCGTAATCTCGCTGACTCCCTGATCCGCGAGCCACGCCGTGAAGGCGGCAGGACCTCCAGTAGCAAAGGCCGGAACGCCACCCTGCCATCCGGCGCGGCCGCAGAGCACACCCGAGAACCTGGTTCCAGCCTCGGCCGCGAGCTCGAGCGTTTCAAGGAACACCGTGTCGGATACACCCGCGCTCAGGTAAATGAACGGCTTGGCAGCAACACTGGCCGCCTCGCGAAACAGTCGCATCGCATCCGAGCGAGTGTAGGCAACCGTTCCGCCAAATGCACGCGCTCCCTCAACGAAAGTCAGGTTGACCGGGACCTCAACTTTCAGGACATCGACGCCGTACTTCGGCTTGCTGAATTCTTCCATGGCCCGGGTCACGTGTTCCGGCTTTCCCCTGGCATAATCGATTCCTTGCACGTCCCCCAAAGCATCGTCGTAGGTGACCAACTCCAGAAAGAAAGCAACGTCGCTGGTCGCGCACTCGGTGCCGACTCGCTCGACAAAGTCATGCTTGATCGTGTTGATTTGCTTCTTGTCGAATGGATTGTAATAGAGCAGGATCTTGACGGCGTCCGCGCCGGCATCGGCTAGCCGGCTCACGGTCCACTGTGGTAGTAGCTTCGGCAGGCGCCCCTCGGCCGTTTGATCGTAGCCGGACTGTTCGTAGGCCAAGAGCACGCCAGCACTGGGACTCTTGTGTTGAATCGCGGGAAGCCCGTACTCCGGGTCGAGCAGGATGCCGCTGGCGTACTTCGTCAAGACTTCCGCAACAGCAATCTTGAACTGCGTCAGATCGTCCGAGGTCGTCTGGTACTCCCCACCATGCGCCTTCTCGATTGCCTTCGTGAGCCACTCCCGTTGATCGACGGCGACGGCGTTGATCACGCCGCGCTCATCGGCAAGGGCGGTGATCCCGTCGAACTTGCCTTTAGTGATTCGTGTCGTCATCGTGGTTCATCTCGTTCCTCAGTGAGGGAGGCAGAAGTCGAAGTTTGGAGGTGCTGTTGCAAGCAGTGACTCCGAGAAGGCGAGCAACACCGCATCCCTCGGCTAGATCACGGCTCACTCCAAACCCAATCGCGGATCGACGGCAAGTCCTCAAAATGCTCCTTCGAATACGTCACGGCCTCGGCGATCGCGGTGTTGCATTGTTCGATCAACGCAGGAGCACGGGCGGACATCTGCGGTGAACGACGGAGCGCCTCACTGGCCAGATGATAGCGACTCATCTCGTTCAATATGACCATACCGAACGGCGTCGTCGTCGTTCCCTGCTCGTTGAAGCCGCGGACGTGGAACCGCGGCGCGCCCGGCCGCCCGTGCACGATCTCGTGGATCGCCCGCTGGTAGCCGTGGAAGGCGAACACGACCGGTTTGTCCAGGGTGAATAGCTCTACGAATCGCGCCTCATCCATCCCGTGCGGGTGCACATCGGGAGGGAACAGAGACATCAGGTCCACGACGTTCACCACTCGCACCTTCAGTTCGGGAGCGTTCCGGCGCAGCCACCACGCCGCCGCGGTAACCTCCAGCGTGGGCACGTCCCCAGCGCAGGCCAGGACAACATCCGGCTCGGTCCCCCGATCGTTGCTAGCCCACGGCCAGACCGAGGCGCCGCGTGCGCAATGCTCGGTCGCCTCGTCAATTCCCATCCACTGCAACTCCGGCTGTTTGTCGATGACGATCAGGTTCACGTAGCCGCGGCTTCGAAAGCAATGGTCCGCCACTGAGAGGAGGCTGTTAGCATCAGGCGGCAAGTAGATCCGCGCTACAGTGCCGCGCTTGGAGAGCATCACGTCGATCAAACCCGGCCCCTGGTGGCTGAAGCCGTTATGATCCTGCCGCCAACAGGTTGACGTCAGCAGGATGTTCAGCGAAGCAACTGGCGCCCGCCACGGCAGCCGGGTCGCGGCTTCGAGCCACTTGGTGTGTTGGATCGCCATCGAGGCCGCCACCATCGCGAACGCTTCGTAGGTTGCGAAGATACCGTGACGCCCCGTCAAGAGGTAGCCTTCCAGCCAGCCCTGGCAGTTGTGCTCACTGAGCATCTCCATCACCCGGCCGTCCGCGCGGACGTGATCGTCGATGCTGATCGTCTTGCCGATGAAGCAGCGGTTCTCGACATCGAAAACGCTGTTCAGTCGGTTCGAGTTGGTCTCGTCCGGGCAGAATACCCGGAAGTTCGCCGAGGCGGCGTTCTTCACAAAGATATCGCGCAGCATCGCGCCAAGGGCGCGCGTCGACTCGTCGTGCTCGGTGGCGGGCTTTGTGACATCAAGCGCGTACTCGCCGAACGCTGGCAGGTCGAGATCGACCAGGAGCTTGCCCCCGTTGGCGTGCGGGTTGGCGCCCATCCGATAGTCGCCCTTCGGCGCCAGTGCAGCTAGCTCGGGGTTCAGGTGTCCGTCGTGGTCGAACAACTCCTCGGGTTCGTAGCTGCGCATCCATGCGTCTAGCATCGCCAACTGTTCGGGCTTCGTCTTCACGTCCGGAAGTGGGATCTGATGTGCGCGGAACGTACCTTCAACGGGGAGTCCACCCAACTCCTTTGGTCCGGTCCAGCCCTTGGGTGTGCGCAGGATGATCGCCGGCCAACGGGGCTGGCCGGCGAGGCTACCGCCGCGCGCAGCCCGCTGAATCGCGCGAATCTTTGCGTGACAAGTATCCAGTGTCGCGGCGAACTCCTGGTGCATCCGCGCCGGATCGTCACCCTCGACAAAGTGGGCCTCATAACCGTTCCCTTCAATGACCGCGCGAATATCAGCATTGTCAGAGCGACCGAAGACGGTGGGACCGCTGATCTTGTAGCCGTTCAGGTGAAGGATCGGGAGCACCGCGCCGTCCCGCGCCGGGTTGAGGAAGCTGACCCCCTTCCAGGAGCCTGCCAGCGGGGCCGTCTCGGCCTCGCCATCCCCCACCACAGCGACGGCCAGCAGATCTGGGTTGTCGAAGGCGGCGCCGAATGCGTGGATGAGAACGTAGCCTAGCTCGCCACCCTCGTGAATCGAGCCGGGCGTCGTCGCGCTGACGTGGCTGGGGATCCCACCGGGCGTCGAGAACTGCCGGAACAGGCGCCGCAGCCCCGCTGTGTCCCCCGTGACCTCCGGGTAGACCTCCGAGTACGTCCCTTCGAGGTATACGTTGGCCACGATGGCCGGGCCGCCGTGGCCCGGGCCGGTCAGATAGATGACGTCGACACCGTGCTCCTGGATCAGACGGTTCAAGTGAACATAGATGAAGCTCAGGCCGGGCGACGTCCCCCAGTGACCAAGGAGCCGCGGCTTGATGTGCTCTGGGCGCAGCTGCTCGCGTAGTAGCGGGTTCTCCTGGAGGTAGATCTGCCCGATCGTCAGGTAGTTGGCGGCGTGCCAATACCGGTTCATCTTCTCGAGCAGCTCGGCCGATAGCGGACCCTTGACCGATGTCTGACGCGGCAGCGGCGCCGGCACTGGGCCGGCGACGGCGCTTGAAATGTCCTTGTCAAACTGATACATGGCCGCCTCCTGGCCCGGAAATCACACGCACGGTATGTCTGGCGATCATCAGGTCTTCATCGGTCTTCATCACGCGGACGGTTACTCGACTGTCGTCACGAGAGATGATCGGCGCGCTGACCAGGTTGCGCTGCAGGTCTAGCTCAATGCCGAGGGAGTCGAGGCCCGCGCAGATGCGCTCCCTCACGGGCGCCGCGTGTTCACCGATCCCAGCGGTGAAGACCAGCGTGTCCAGCCCGCCGAGCACCGCCGCGAGCGCCCCGAGAAACTTCCGGGCCTGGTAGCAGAAGAGGTTGACTGCCTCGGCGGCGCCGGCGTCCGTTGCCTCTTTGCTCAGCAGGTCTCGCATGTCCGCGCTGACTCCGGAGACTCCGAGAAGTCCGGCTTCCTGATTGACCAGCCTGCTCAGCGCGTCATGGTGCATGCCCCTGGATTGGACGAGGTAGACCAACACGCCGGGATCGAGGTCTCCCGAGCGCGTGCTCATCATCAGTCCGCCAGTCGGAGTGAAGCCCATCGTTGTGTCAACGCCGATGCCGGCGCGCACCGCAGCCATACTCGCTCCGTTTCCCAGGTGCGCGATAATCACCCGCCCGTCCACCGCCCCGGGATCGATGATCCGCAGCTCCTTCACGATGTACTCGTAAGAGAGACCGTGAAATCCGAGGCGGACGAGCCCGGCGTCAGTGAGCTCTCGCGGCAGCGCGTACAGCTGCGCGACTCGCGGCATCTGACGGTGGAACGCGGTGTCGAAGCAGACCACCTGCGGAGTCGCCGGAAAGGCGCGGTGGGCCACGCGGATCGCGTCGAGTGCCTGGGGCAAGTGGTCGGGATCAATAGGGATCAACTCCTTGAGCGCTGTGACGAGCTGCGTCGTAATCAGATGTGGCTCGCGGTACTTGCTACCCCCGTGGACGACGCGATGTCCGACGGCATCTATATTCAGATCTAGCTTCTGATCCCGCAGCCAGACGATCAGTTTCTCCAGGGGTGCATTCTGGTCGTGCAGATCGCCGGACTGGTCGAGCAAGGTGGCACCGTTCGCGTCCGCGATCCGCAACCGGGCGCCCGGGAGGCCAATTCGTTCTGCGGTCGCCGTGACGTCCACCCTTTCCGTTGCGTCTAACTGATAGAGCGTAGCTTTTAGGCTGGACGATCCGGTGTTGATCGTCAGAACGCGATTCGCCATGGTCAATCCCGCTTGCGCTGAGCACGGTAGTGCCGAATCAGAGCGTTGGTCGAGCTGTCGTGGGTGAGCGACGGCTCAGCGTCGCCCACCCGCTCCGGGATGATCCGGCTTGCCAGCGTCTTCCCCAGCTCGACGCCCCATTGGTCGAACGAGTCGATCTGCCAGATCGCGCCCTGCGTGAAGACGCTGTGCTCGTAGAGCGCCACCAGCTTTCCAAGCGTTGCTGGCGTCAGTTCCTCAGCCAGAATCGTCGTCGTTGGACGGTTGCCCTCGAAGACGCGGTGCGGCGTCAGCCAGTCCGGAGTGCCCTCGGCCGCGACTTCTTCGGCCGTCTTCCCGAAGGCCAGTGCCTCGGTCTGCGCGAACAGGTTGGCCATCAGAAGGTCGTGGTGCTTCCCAAGCGGGTTCAGCGATCGTGCGAAGCCGATGAAGTCGCAGGGGATGATCCGGGTCCCCTGGTGGATGAGCTGGTAGAAGGAGTGCTGGCCGTTCGTGCCGGGCTCCCCCCAGAAGATCGGCCCGGTCTGATAGTCGACGGTGGCGCCACCCAGGGTCACATGCTTGCCGTTGCTCTCCATCGTGAGTTGTTGAAGATAAGCCGGAAAGCGCTTGAGATATTGCTCGTAAGGCAAGACAGCGATGGTTTCGGCGCCCAGGAAGTTGACGTTCCAGACGGCCAGCAGTCCCAGGAGCACCGGCAGATTCCGCTCGAATGGCGCGGTGCGAAAGTGCTCGTCCATGGCGTGAAAGCCGGCCAGCATCTGCCGGAAGAGCTCCGGCCCGATCGCGAGCATCGTCGAGAGGCCAATCGCCGAATCCATCGCGTAGCGTCCACCGACCCAGTCCCAGAACTCGAACATGTTCGCCGTATCGATCCCGAACGACATCACCTCGTTGGGATGGATCTGTCAGAACTCAGGGCTCGGAGGTAACCTTGTCTCATTCTAAACGAGGAGCTACCAATGAACTGCCCTGTGGGGTGCCAAAATTACGTCCATGTCTGAAACTTGAACCTGTGAGCTATGAGCGCGAGGCTAGATCCACCCCGATCACAAGGAGGCTAGGCTCGCTCACTTATCTCGTGCTGCTGCTCTGTCCTGCGCAGCGAGTTGCGCGCCCGCCAAGATCTCGTGGCTGAGAACGTGGCGCTCCGTCAGCAGCTCGCTGTGCTCACCCGCCCAAAGCGCCGCCCACGCCTGACGCCAACGGACCGTTTGTTCTGGTCCTGCCTTTCATCACTCTGGTCGCCCTGGCGGTCCACGCTCGTTCTCGTCCAGCCAGACACGGTCATCCGCTGGCACCGGTTGGCCTGGCGACGCTATTGGACGTGGAAAAGCCGGAGAGGGCGTTCCGGCCGGCGGCGTATCCCGCAGGAAGTCCGCGACTTAATACGAAGGATGGGCCGGGAGAACCCACGTTGGGGCAGCATCCGCATCCAGGGAGAGCTCCTCAAGCTCGGCTACGCGGTGAGCGCTCAGTCCGTGCGGCGGTACCGGCGAGCGGACCGGCGTCGTCCTCCGTCGCAGCGTTGGCGCACCTTCTTGCGCAACCACGCGCCACACATCTGGGCGGCAGACTTCTTCACGGTGCAGACGCTCACTTTCCAGACCCTCTACGTCTTCTTCTTCATCACTCACGACCGCCGCCGTCTGGTGCACGTCAACATCACCACCCACCCGACGGCTGAATGGGTCTGGCGCCAGCTCCTGGCGGCGACTCCGTGGACGCAGCAGCCGCGCTATCTGATTCGGGATCGCGATCGTTGCTATGGTGGTAACTTCATTCCGCGGGCGGCCAGGATGGGCATCGAGACGATCCTCACACCCGTGCACGCGCCGAAGGCGAACGCCATCGCTGAGCGCGTCGTCGGCACGCTGCGGAGAGAGTGTTTGGATCTCCTGATCGTCATTAACGAGCGTCATCTCCGAGCAGTGCTGCGAGAGTACATCGAGCACTACAATCGCGCGCGGCCCCATCGCTCGCTGGAATTGTCGCCTCCGATCGGGATCACTCTTGGCGTAGTGCCGGCAACGCCGGGACGGATCGTCGGTCGGCCAGTCCTTGGTGGCTTACACTATGAATACGAACGATTGGCCGCATGATGGGGAACGTAGCGGATGCAATTTTGGTACCCCACAGGACAACGCTGGAAGCCGGCGGAAATGATGGTGCTCGCATTTTAAGTCCGCAGTGTCTACCATTCCACCACCCCGGCGTAGATACGATTCTAAGGGATTTCCGAGCTAGTCAATGGTCTCTGCCAACGAATTGCCAGGGTTGGAAGGTCATCCAGGCCGGCAATGTGCAACCACCCCGAACCTCTTCGGACCACCAGAAACGCAGCCACGCCGGCTGTAGCGGCGTTGCACAGCAGAATCAGGCCGACGGATGATTCAGGACGGTCATAGACAATGGCCAAATCCCGTCATGATTGCGTACGGCAGGACGACTGCGAATGCTAGACGCGAGCGTCGCACCGTTCAAGATTGCCCGATCATCCGCATCTGATCCACCGCCGCGATTCGGGCTGGCCGTGGGTGTTACTAAGTTCAACGTGGGAAGTCGATCCACCTCACCAGCGCAAGAAGTAAGACCAGGTTAAACGCGACCCCGGACGCCACAACGGCAGTGAGCTTGAAGGGCCAACCCTTGTCAACTCTAATGGCACAACTGTGCAGAACAAAGTCCAGCCTTTCCCGAAGGCTCGTCCCGAGCTTCGTTTCTCCGCGCACTCTATCGACGAACTGCGTGGGTACTTCACAGATCGTAGCACCCTGCTTAAACGCCTCGTGTAGGAGTTGGATCTGGAAGGAGTAGCCTTGCGCAGTCAGTCGCGCTACGTCCATTCTTCGCAAGACGTCGCCACGAATGGCCCGGAAGCCGGCGGTGCAGTCTCTCACGTCACGCATCCCGCAAACGAAGCGTACCAACAAGTTGGCCGCCGAGGACTGCCATTTGCGAAAGAGGCTCCAATCGCCCTCAATGCTTCCCCCGCTCACGTATCGCGAGCCGATAACGACGTCGTAACCGCTTTCGAGAGATGCCAGCAAGCGAGGAACGTCTTCGACCTTGTGAGAAAAGTCGGCATCCATCTGGATGACGATGTCGGCATGCAGATTCTCAAGCGCGTATCGAAGACCTCGGACGTACGCCGCCCCCAGTCCCAGGCGCGGTCCCGTCTCGAGGCGCAATCTCGTGTAGACGCGGGCCAGAGCCCTGACTTCCTGCGCCGTGCCGTCTGGAGAATTGTCATCCACCACCAAAATATGGGACTCGTAAGGCAGCCTACAAAGCTCCCGCTCTATCGCAGGAACAAGTAGAGCGATGTTCTCGCGTTCGTTGTACGTCGGAATTACAACCACGAGCCTGCGGGATTGTCCCAGACGGGCCCTCTTATCACTTTCAGCCTGCGACGGACTGGGCGGGCAAGTCGCTGTTCGCAAAGACATCCTCCCCTTAGGCTACCCGAGCGACGAAGCTCGAGTTGTCGCACTGGCGGCAGTGCCTGGGCATTTTCATTGGATGCCGCAACTATCGAACGATGTTGGACGCGCTGTCTGGGCGTTTGAGGCTTGTACGTCGTAAACCGTAAACCTACCCGCTGGGTCAGCGTAGGCGATCCCGGCAAGACCCGAAGTCACAAATGAATCCAGCAGGTTCTTCTCGTTCGTGTGGTCAGAGTCGACGTAGGCTTGTTCCATGGCTACGTATCCTACTTCCTTGTACGACAAGAAACACTCGTACTGGCTAGCCGTCCAGTCGTTGGGGAAAATGCTCTCCGTAAAGAACTCGTTGGCCAGGACGGCGCCGTGCTGTATGAAGAAGTACATTCCGTCCTCTCTATCGTTGGGCTCCATCACCCGGTAGGTCGCGCCGGGATGAAACTGTGACGAAGCGAAAAAGTCGGCATAGATGTCAGAGCTCCGATGTGTGACGCCGTAGTACGAGCCGTCGCCAATCGCGATCGGGCTGGTCGCCAGCATGAGGCCCACACCGAGCGCGGCTGCGAAAAACGCGAAGGACACCTTGTAATAGCGCAGCACAACTGGCTTCAACAGAGCCAGGACGAAAGGTGCGAGGATGATAGTTCCGCGCCGGGGGATAACTGTCAGGACGGCGAGAATCTCCGTCTTGAGCGAATTCTCGCCGGCGGCCGGCGTGAGCAACGTCATCCAGACGATCGGGACAAGCGCGATGGCCACCGGCACAAACAAGACGGCGAGCTGGCGAAGCTTCGGGCGGTCGAAACAAAGAAGAGCGGCGCTGTAGCCTGCAAGCCCGACCGCACCGACGACAGGATGCGTACTCAGAGCTAACCAGAGAAGCACCCGCGCGAGGAGGCGGCGGTCGTGTTCGAAACTCCAGACGAAGAGGAAGAAAAAGAAGATGCTCCAGAGCGCGACGAACTGAAACGCGTATACGGCGTCGATGTAGAAGGGGTTCATGATGAAGAGCAACAGCAGCCAGGGATTCCGCAGGGCAGGGCGCACCAAAGCCGCCGCCCAAATTGTTCCCAGCATTACGAACGTCATCATCAGAACGACCGTCCAGTTGCCAAGAATCGGGAAGATCAGGGCGCCGATCAGGAATGGCACGAGACCGTAGGGGAATGTCGCGGCAGACCCGTCGTCCAGCAGCGAGATCCGCAGGGGGAAGTTAGCGTGATGAAATATCTGATCGCTGACGAACCAAATGTGCGAGTAACTCTGCATCGAGTCGTAGGCAAGAAACACCGGGTTGGCCAGAAGGCTCACGGCAATCAAAATGAGCGCGAGCAGACCGAGCGCAGGCAAGACGAGGAGCGCCCATGTGGGAAGGTCCGTCGGGCGATCGCTTGCCGCCACGACCCGCCACCACGCCGAAGTCCTGGTCAGGAGCGCGATGACAGCACCCGTCCACTACAGGCGAGGAGTCGCGAATCGCCAGGGCATCGGCCCGGGGCGCCCCTGGATGGTTCCTTGCGAAGCGCCGATGGGACGGTCACGAGCCGGCTTCCATGTCCGGGGGGTCGAAACCGCGCGCAGGTAACTTCCCGCAGTGTTGTTCGGGCATGCTGGCTGAGAACGCTATCAGAGCAAGATTAGAAATCAGTGAGACATATCCAGCGTGTTGAGACGCTACCCGGGTGGACTAAATTACTGACAGAATCTTCCTTAGTGTCCGTGTCCCCGGTCTCTAAGCTCTCGGTTCCTTCGAGTTGTGCCCATCCGCGACGGCGGAAGAACACATACTGGATCGCCGTGAATATCGCCATCGCAGCGAGGAAGATCCGGAAGAGACTGTCTTGCCAGGCCGGCGTCTCGCGCAAGTTCATCCCGAGCAATCCCGTGACAAACGTGATGGGCAAGAATAAGGCGGCGACGACCGTTAGCCTCTTCATCACTTCGTTCATGCGGTTCGAGACGTTGGACAGGTATGCATCGAGCGCGCCACTCATCAGCTCTCGGTACGTCTCCACAGTCTCAAACGCCCTGAGCAAGTGGTCATGGACATCGCGAAAGTAGACCACCTGATCTTCCGTGACGATGCCCAGGCCCGGCGCCGTGAGCCGGCTGAACACCTCTACCTGCGGGCTCATCGCCTTCCGCAGCTTCACGGAATCTCGCTTCATAGCGAAGATCCGGCTCAAGAGCTCATTCGATGGATTGCTAACGATTTGGTCCTCCAGGTCGTCCACCGCCTCATGCATGGCGTCAAGCACAGGGAAGTAGCTGTCCACCAGCCGGTCGCTCAACATATAAAGCAAGTAGTCCCGTCCCTGGCCCAGGATCGCCTCCGTGTGGCCTACGACTTCCCGCGCCTCTGTGATGTGTGGAAGCGGCACGTAGTGAGTCGTGACTATGTAGTTCGCCCCGATTACGAAGTCGAATTCGGGCGTGTTCAGCGTCGGCGGATCGCCATCGTAAGAGAGCGAGTGCATCACCAGTAGGACGTAGTCATCGAAATGCTCGAGCTTGCCCCGCTGTCCCTGCTTTGTCAGATCTTCGATGGTCAGATGATCCCACCGGAGGATTCCTCCGATGAGTCCGAGTTCGTCCTCCGAAGGAGACTCGAGGTCAACCCAGATCAGGCTCCCCGGATCATCAAGCGAGCTGTGGAGGTCTTCCGGCGGTAGGTCGGTCTGGAACACTCCCTGCGACGTCCGAACTCGTGTATGGATCATTGGTCCCTCCGATCGGCCTGGGGCTCAGTGTCCGGTGATTTGGTGCAGAGTCTCCTTCTGGATTATGGAGTGGTTCGCGTTACCTGCAAGCGAAGGCATCGGCGGCGCCGCCTCGGGCGCCACCCCTGCCTTCTGGCAGCTCCTGTGGCAATTTCGTCTCCCGGAAATCCGAGCGGAGCCAAGTATCTGCCCGGCTATCAGCCGAAGTCAATTTGGCTGCCTCGAGTGAAGTCGGCCGGCCAGTGTTACCCCTAACCGCCCCACTCAATACCGCCAATGCGCGTCGGATAAAGGCGATTCAGGTGCCGGAAGTTGCAACGCGTGTGGCCGGCCCGGGTGGTCTGGGTCGGACGATTGACAGTATGTCAAGGGAAGCCTCCCGGTCCCAGTTCGTTCATTGGTACAATCGCACCAAGCTACCGGCCTCGTTGCAGCGACGGCATGGCTGCCCGCAACGTGACCCGGTGCACCTTTGGCACGGAGGAAACTGGCCGCTGGCTATATCTCTCCAGGAACGCTTTCTCGTCCAGGCGCCCATCGACGCCGTCTGGCGGTATCTCCTCGACCCCTATCGCGTGGTTGGCTGCATGCCCGGGGCTGAGCTGGAAGAGGTGGTGGGCGATGGCAGCTTCCTGGGCAGCATCAAGGTATCGGTGGGGCCGATCACGACGAGCTACAAAGGCCGCGTTCGGTTCACGGACGTGGATGAGGAGACCCATCACATCCGGCTGACAGCGGAGGGCCGCGAGGGTGGTGGTGGGACGGCCCGGGGCTCGATGTCCAGCTCGATGCGGACCACCGAGGACGGGCAGACCGAGGTGTCGGTGGATGTATCGGTCGACATCACCGGCCGCATCGTCCAGATCGGGCGCGGGTTTATGCAGGACGTCGCGAGCGATATGTTCGGTCAGTTCGTGAGCTGCGTGAAGGCGCGCCTGAAGAGCGCTGAGCCCGCGGCGGAAGACGAGGCGGCGCCGGTCAAGCCCGTCGCGATCGTGCCGCTTGCTCTGCGTGCGATCTGGTCAGCGCTTGTGCGGCTCGTGCGGCGCATCCTCCGGCGGCCGGCCCGCCGGTAAACTCGGAAACCGCCCGAACTTTTCCGCGAAACCGCGTGATACGGCTCGCCAAAGGCGTATTATCGTGGTCAGTTTAGCCCCAGCCATCTTTCTGCCCCGGTCCCGCATAGTAAAGGGAGGCCCCGCATGGCTCGCGCGGTCACTGTCACGGTCAACGGCGAGAAACATCAGCACGATGTAGAGTCCCGGCTGCTCCTGGTCCACTACCTGCGCGAGGTCCTGAGCCTCACTGGGACGCACATTGGTTGCGACACGAGCCAATGCGGCGCCTGCACGGTGTTCTTCAACGGCGCGGCGGTCAAGTCGTGCACGATGTTCGCGGTGCAGGCGAACGGCGGCGATGTCCTGACGGTGGAGGGCCTCGCCACGAACGGCGAGCTGCACCCAATCCAGGAGGGCTTCTGGGAGGAGCACGGGCTCCAGTGCGGGTTCTGCACGCCGGGCATGATCATGTCCTCCTACCAGCTGCTGAAGGACAATCCGAACCCTTCGGAGGAGCAGATCAGGCACGCGATCGACGGCAACCTGTGCCGCTGCACCGGCTACCAACACATCGTCAATGCGGTATCCTATGCCGCTCGCAAGAGAAAGGGCTAGGCGGCAAGCTATGGCTATTTCACGAATGGTAGGCGCGCGCATCAAACGGCGGGAAGACCCGCGCCTGATCACCGGCGCCGCGACCTACGTCGACGACATCAAGCTCTACGACATGCAGTACGTGGCGCTCCTCCGCAGCGTCCACGCACACGCCCGGATCACGCGCATCGACGCCAGCAAGGCGCTCGGCATGCCCGGCGTCGTCGCGGTGCTCACCGGCGAGGAGGTGCGGCGGGCGAGTGCGCCGCTGCCCACGGCGGGCGGCGTCGAAGGCCTGAAGGTACCGGACCACGACTCGATGCCGGTGGAGAAGGTATGCCACCTCGGGCAGCCGGTCGCCGCCGTCATCGCCCGCGACCGCTACGCCGCCCGCGACGCGCTCGACCTGATCGAGGTGGACTACGAGCCGCTGCCGGCGGTGGTGGACGTGGAGAAGGCGATGGAACCCCGCTCGCCGCTCGTCCACGAGCAGTTCGGCTCGAACATCGCCTACACCTGGCTGGTGGAAGGCGGCGATGTCGAGCAGGCGTTCAAGGACGCCGATGTCGTGGTGAAGCAGCGGATGACCAACCAGCGCCTGATCCCCAACCCAATGGAGACGCGCGGGGTCGTGGCCCAGTACGACCGCGGCCTCGGCACGCTAACGGTGTGGTCTTCGACGCAGATCCCGCACATCCTGCGTAGCTCACTGGCGGCCATCCTCGGCCTGGCCGAGAACAAAGTGCGGGTCGTGGCGCCGGAGGTGGGCGGCGGGTTCGGCTGCAAGCTGAACATCTACGCGGAGGAAGTGATCGCAGCAGTCGCCGCGATGCGCGTCGGCAAGCCGGTCAAGTGGGTAGAGGAGCGCGCCGAGAGCTTCCTCGCCACCACTCACGGCCGCGACCAGGTCGCCTACGTCGAGGCGGCCGCAGCGAAGGACGGCACGATCCTTGGCCTCCGCATGAAGCTGATCGGCGATCTGGGCGCGTTCCACCAGCTCTTCACACCCGCCGTGCCGACGTTCAGCGGTCTCATGTCCACCGGCGTCTACAAGATCGCGAACCTGAGGAGCGAGGTCCTGGGCGTCTTCACAAACAAGACCCCGGTAGATGCGTACCGCGGCGCGGGCAGACCCGAGGCCACATACTACGTGGAACGCCTCGTGGACATGGTGGCGGCTGAACTGGGGCTGGACCCCGTCGACGTGCGGCGCCGCAACTTCATCCCACCGGACGCCTTCCCGTACACCACGGCGTCCGGCCTGACGTACGACAGCGGCGACTACGAGTTGGCTTTGAAACGCGCGCTGGAGATGGCGGGGTATCAGAAGTTCCGGGAGGAGCAGTCAGGTGCGCGGCAGAGCGGCCGCTATGTAGGGATCGGCGTCTCCACCTACACTGAGATCTGCGGCATCGGGCCCTCCGCCGCGCTTCCCGCCGCCGGCTGGGAAAGCGGCACCGTCCGCGTCGAGTCCAGCGGCAAGGTGACGGTGCTCACCGGCTCGTCACCCCACGGCCAGGGCCAGGAGACGAGCTTCGCGCAGCTGGCCGCCGATGAGCTGGGCGTCCCTATCGACGACATCGTCGTCCTCCACGGCGATACGAGCGTCGTCGCCACCGGCGTCGGTACCTTCGGGAGCAGGAACACCGCTGTCGGCGGCGCGGCGCTGATGATGTGCCTGGTCAAGGTCAAGGACAAGGCTACGAGGCTCGCCGCCCACCTGATGGAGGCGCTGCCTGACGACATGGTCTACTCCGAGGGACGGCTCTACGTGAAGGGTCACGCCGACAAGGCGATGACGATAGCGGAGGTCGCCGCGGCCGCGTATCGCGCCGTTGGCCTGCCGCCGGAGATGGAGCCGGGGATGGAGGCGACGAGCTTCTTCGAGCCGTCGAACTTCACGTTCCCGTTCGGCACTCACATCGCACAGGTGGAGATCGACCCGGATACGGGCGACATTACGCTCCAGCGCTACATCGCGGTGGACGACTGTGGCAAGCCGATCAACCCGCTCCTCATTGACGGCCAGATCCACGGGGGCATCGCGCAGGGCATCGGCCAGGCGATGTACGAGGAGGCTGTCTACGACGAGTCCGGGCAGCTCCTGAGCGGCAGTCTCATGGACTACGCTCTCCCCACGGCCGCCATGCTGCCCAGGTTTGAAACCGACCGCACAGAGACACCCACGCCCGTCAACCCGATGGGCGCGAAGGGCGTCGGCGAGGCGGGCACTATCGGCTCCTCCGCCGCGGTGGTCAACGCTGCCGTGGACGCCCTGGGGCACCTGGGTGTCCGGCACGTAGACATGCCGCTGAAGGCGGAGAAGATCTGGCGCCTCCTGCAGGAAGCGCGCGGCGAGGTGAAGGCATGATCGCAACTGAATTCGAGTACCTGACGCCCTCCAGCCTGGACGAGGCGATGTCGCTATTGACGAAGCACGGCGACGAGGCTAAGCTGCTGGCCGGCGGACACAGCCTGATCCCGATCATGAAGCTCCGCCTGGCTCAGCCGAAGTTCCTGATTGACATCGGGCGCGTGAGCGGACTGGCGGACATCAGGGAAGACAGCGGCGCGATCTCCGTTGGTAGCCTCGCCACCCATCACGCCGTGGAGACGTCCGAACTCCTGAAGTCGAAGCTGCCGTTGCTGCCGGAGACGGCGGCCGCCGTAGGGGACGTCCAGGTGCGCAACCGGGGAACGATCGGCGGCAGCCTGGTCCACGCCGACCCTGCGTCCGATCTGCCGGCGACGGCGCTCGCGCTGGGAGCGGAGCTGCGCGTCGCCGGCCCTCGTGGCCAGCGCAGCATCAAGGCCGAGGACTTCTTTGTGGGCCTGCTCACGACAGCGATCGCTCCAGACGAGATC
>DAINDD010000024.1:1159-38474 GCA_036732045.1 Chloroflexota bacterium | reverse complement strand
GAAAGGAGCTGCGCTTAAGCAGGCAAGGTGTACGGGATGTACTGAACGAGTACAACCTCTTCCATCTTCTCGCCTCCTCCGCTATCATCGGAGCGAACCACGCTTCTCCAGAGTCTCGCATCGCCGCACGCACCCCCTCCCCCGCCCATCGATCTTCGTGCAGCCGACAGCTACCGCCTCCCGAAGCCGCGCGCCAGCGCCTCCGCGCTCATATGCACCATCGTCGGCCGCCCGTGCGGGCAGGTGTGCGGCGACGCGGCCGCCTCCATCTGCAGGACCAGTTGCCGCATCTCCTCCGGCGAGAGCGTCTTGCCCGCACGGATAGCCCCGTGACAGGCCAGCGACATCGCCACCCGGTCCCGCCCGTCGCCCTCGTCTTCTTCCAGCATCACCTCTAGAAAGCGCACAACAGCCTCACGGACGTCCCCCTGCACAAGCTGCGCCGGCAGCGAGCGCACGATCAACGACGCTTCCCCGAACGGCTCGATCGCGAACCCGTGGGCCGCCAGCGCCTCCGTTTCCGCGGCAACCAGAGTCCGCAGCCGCGGCGGCAGCTCCATGGCCAGCGGCTCCAGCAACCCCTGAGCGTCCGGCATGCGGTTGGCCCGCGCCAGGCAGAAGCGCTCGTAGAGCACCCGCTCGTGGGCAGCATGCTGGTCGATCATGTACATTCCGTCCGGCCCCTCGGCGATGATGTAGACGCCCCCGAACTGCCCGATCACGCGCAGCACCGGCAGCATCGCTGCCGGCGTCAACGAGGCCCCGTTTCCAATGTTGGTACGTGATGTAGGGGCGACCTTCAGGTCGCCAGCGGCGGAGTGGGGCGGCGCGGCGCCGTCCCGCCGGAACCCGCGCTCCCAGAGCGGCGGCGTCCAGGGCTCCGGGCTCAGCACCAGGCCCGCCCCGGCCGAGACGCCCGACGGCACCGGCGTCCGCGCCACCAACGACATCCGCACCGTCCGCTGCACCGCTGCAAAGACTGCGGACTCGTCCTGGAAGCGCACTTCGGCCTTCGTCGGGTGTACGTTGACGTCGACGTCTTCGTACGGGCAGGTGATGTTCAGCACCGCCAATGGGTGGCGGCTGGCCATCAGCATCCCCTGATAGGCCTGCTCCACGGCGAAGGCCAGGCGGCGGTTCTGGATCCAGCGCCGGTTCACGAAGAGACTGATATAGCCCCGGCTCGCCCGCGACAGCGACGGCGGACCCACCAGCCCATCGACGCCCGCCGGGCCGTCGGGCGAGTCCACCACCAGCATCTCGGCCGCCGTCTCGAGGCCGTAGACCGCGGCCACGGCGTCCCGCAGGTCGCCGCTGCCCGGCGTTCCGAAGCTCTGGCGGCCGTCCCGCGTCAGACTGAAGCGCACCTCCGGGTAAGCCAGCGCATTATGCGAGACCACCGCCGCGATCGCGTTCGCCTCGCTGGCCGGCGTGCGCAGAAACTTGCGGCGCGCCGGCAGCCGCCCGAACAGCCGCCGCACGCAGACCGAGGTGCCGACCGGGGCCCCGCGGCTGCCGATCTCAGCCGGCGACTCCGGCACGAGCCGCAGGAAGGCCGCCGCCTCCGCCCCCAGTGGCCGCGAGACCACCTCCACCTCCGCCACCGCCGCGATCGAGGGCAGCGCCTCACCTCGAAAGCCCAACGTCAGCACCCGCGCCAAGTCGGCGTCGTCGGCAAGCTTGCTCGTGGCGTGGCGTTCGAATGCCATCAAGAGCTCGCCGGCCTCGATCCCGAAGCCGTCATCCGTCACCCGGATGGAATCGAGTCCGCCCGCCGTCACCTCGACCGCAATCCGCGCGGCCCCGGCGTCAAGCGAATTCTCTACCAGCTCTTTGACCACTGACGCCGGGCGCTCGACAACCTCCCCGGCGGCGATGCAAGCCGCCACTTCCGGCGCCAAGATACGAATCGGCACAAAACCTCTCTGAGGGATCGTACCGCCACGCCATCGCTATCAGAAGGCGCAAGTGGCACTTGTTTGTGGATCGTGGCTGCTGGCTAGCGGCTCGTGGTGAGGCCTGCAACCCAGGTTCACTCTTGGGCGCAGCCGATTCTGGCACGCGCATCTGCCGCAACGGGCCCTGCGCGGCTCGGCTTCACGGCAACGTACGTCGCCAGCGCGGCCACCGCCGCAATCACCAGGGCGATAAGCAGCACGCTCAGACTGGTCGTCAGTCATCACCTTCGGTGAATCATCTGTGACCATCTGCGGCTTCAATAAATCTGCGTTAAATCTGCGCCCATCTGCGGCTAATCTCTCTGTCGCGCCCGCTCCGAGAGCTCGTAGAGCCTCTGGATCGCTTCCAGCGGTGTCAGCGTGCTCGGATCCAGCGCCGCCAGCTCACACCGCAGCGCCTCCTCAGCTTGACCGAAGAGAGGGAGCTGCGGCAGCGCCTCGGCCTGTCCGCCAACCGACGGCCCGCGTCGCGTCTCTAGCTCCTCCAGGAGGTCCTGCGCCCGCGTCACCACGGCCCGGGGCAGCCCCGCCAGCTGGCCGACGTGGACGCCGTAGGAACGGTCCGCCCCGCCCGGCAGGATGCGATGCAGGAACACCACGCCGCTGCCTTCCTCGGCAACCGCCACGTTGAAGTTGCGCACCCGCGGCAGCGTGTCGGCCAGCGCCACGAGCTCGTGGTAGTGCGTGGCGAACAGCGTGCGGGCGCGACCGTCCGGCCGGTTGTGCACGAACTCCGCCACCGCCCGCGCGATCGCCATTCCGTCGTACGTGCTGGTGCCGCGGCCGATCTCGTCGAAGATCAGAAGCGAGCGCCCCGTCGATCCGCGCAGCATCGCCGCCGTCTCCAGCATCTCCACCATGAACGTCGAGTTCCCGCCGGCGATGTCGTCCAGCGCCCCCACGCGCGAAAACAGCCGGTCGACGACGCCTATCCGCGCCTCCCTGGCCGGCACAAACGAACCGGCCTGCGCCATCAGTACGATCAGCGCCACCTGCCGCAGATACGTCGACTTGCCAGCCATGTTCGGCCCCGTCAGCATGATGATCTGCGCTTCTGACGAGGACAGCGTAACGTCGTTCGGCACGAACGTGCCCTCGGCCAGCATCCGCTCCACCACCGGGTGGCGCCCATCGCGGATCACGACGGTGTCGCCGTCGTCTACAGTTGGCCGCACGTAGCCGTAGCGCGAGGCCGCTTCCGCCAGCGCCGCCGCGACGTCGATGACGGCGATCGCCGCCGCCGTGGCCAGGATGCGCTCGCCCGCCGCCGCCGTCTGCGTGCAGACCTGCCGCAGAAGCTGAGCCTCCAGTTCTCCCTCCAGCTCCTGGGCGTGCAGCACCCGGTACTCGTGCTCCTGCAGCTCCGGTGTCGTGTAGCGCTCGCCGCCCACCAATGTCTGCTTGCGCACGTAATCGTCTGGTACCGATGCCGCGCCCGCCTTCGAGACTTCCAGGTAGTAGCCGAAGACGCGGTTGTAGCCGACCTTTAGCGTGCGTATCCCCGTCCGAGCCCGCTCCCGTGCTTCCAGGTCGGCCAGGAACTGGCGGGCGTCCCGCGACGTTGCGCGCAGGCGGTCCAGCCCCTCCGAGAAGTCGGCGCGGATCACGCCGCCCGCCGCTGGATCGTCCGCTATCGCCGCCGCGATCAGCGGCGCTGTCTCCGCGCACGGCGAAAGCCCGCGCAGCATCTCCTCCGCCGCGCGCTGCCCCGCCTCGCCCGCCAGTTGACCAGCGTCGAGCAGCTCCCGCAGCTCCGGCACGACCGCCAGACCGCGCCCAAGCGCCGCCAGGTCACGCGGCGTCGAAGGTCCAGGGGAGCCTGCCGCCGCCGTCGAGACCCGTGCCAGCGCCCGCTCCAGGTCCGGTACCCGCGCCAGCAGCGCCTGCACTCGCCCGCGCCGCACCGCCGATTCGTAGAAGAGTTGCACGCCGTCCTGCCTAGCCGCGATCTGCGCCGGGTCGAGCAACGGCTGCCCCAGCCAGCGCCGCAGGAGGCGGGCCCCCATCGGCGTCCGCGTCTCGTCCAGCACTCCGATCAGGGTCGGCGAGCGCCTCTCCGCCGTCTCCGCCCGCAGCGGCTCGAACAGCTCCAGGTTGCGCCGCGCGTTGGCGTCGAGCAGCAGGTACGCGCCCGCGCCCGCGACCTCCACCCGTCCGATGTGCCCGAGCGCTGCCTTCTGGTTCTCCGCCAGATATCCGATGACCAGCCCGGCCGCCACGGCCGCCAGCCGTTGACCCCCCAGCCCGAGCGCGCCCACGTCCGCCGCCCCGAAGTGGCGCACCAGCGTGTCGATCGCGCTACCCGCCCGGGCCCGTCCGGCCTCCAGCGGCGTTAGCGTGGACAAAATGCGCGGCGGCGGCGAGGCCCCCGGTGCGAGCAAGAGCTCTGCCGGCCGCAGCCGCTCGATCTCCGCCGCGACCGCGTCCGCGCCCGCCTGCAGACAGGCGAACTCGCCCGTCGAGACGTCGGCCCAGGCCAGGCCGGCCAGCTCGCCGTCGGCCACCACCGCCGCCAGATAGTTGTTCGACGCCGGCGAAAGCAGGTTCTCCTCCACCAGCGTCCCCGGCGTCACCACCCGCACGACCGCCCGCTCGACGACCTGCTTGCCCTTGCCCGCCTCTTCCGTCTGCTCGCAGACCGCCACCTTGTAGCCTTTGGCGATGAGCTTGGCCAGGTAAGAGTCCAGCGCGTGGTGCGGGATCCCCGCCAGCGGCACCCGCTCCCCCTTGCTCACCGGCCGCGAGGTCAGCGTGATCTCCAGCTCCCGCGCCACCAGTTCGGCGTCCTCGTCGAAAGTCTCGTAGAAGTCACCCAGGCGGAAGAAGAGGATGGCGTGCGAATACCGCCGCTTGATCTCGAGGTACTGGCGCCGCAGGGGTGTCGTCACGCTTTCCGTCTGCCTTGACGGGATTATAGTCCGCTTCCGTGCTTAGCCCGGCCACTGTTATGTCACCCGCAGGCCCGCCGTGTGGATAACGCCGCCCCCCGGCCCCCTCTTCCCTGTCCCTCTTGGGGAGGGCCAGGCTGAGCACCTAATTTATCCGCAGTCAGGCTGCTAGCCTTTCAGGAGTGTGGGCGGGTCTGCTGAGCTATCGCCTAGGTGCCGAACTCGTCGACAATCCCGATCGCGTATGGCGCCTGTTCGCGACACGCGTCGCACTTCACACATCTTTCCTGATCGATGCGATAGACGCCGCGCGCGTCCTTGACCACGGCCGCCGTCGGACAGATCGCCTCCGCCGCCTCCAGCCGGTCGGATTGATGCAGCACCTCGTAACGGATCAGCCCCGCGCAGCGCCGCGCCGGGCAGCGCTTGCGCAGCACATGCTCCATCAGCTCGTCCTCGTACCAGCGCAGCATCGTCATCACGGCCGTCGGCGCGCCCTGGCCGTGGAAGCAGTTGGCGTTCTGCGCGATCGTCCCTAAGAGCTTGATCAGCTCGATGTCCGCCGCGCGCCCGCGTCCTTCGCTGATCCGGCGCAGGATCTCCACCATCCGCCGCGTCCCGGCGAAGCAAGTGGTGCAGCGCCCGCACGACTCGTCTTCTGCGAACCACTCGAAGTAGATGCAGAGATCGACGATACAGTCGTCCTCGTCCAGGATCACCAGGCCGCCGCCGCCCATCAGCGAGCCGCGCTCGCGGTAATACTCCGGCTCCAGCGGAATCTCGATCTCGCTGGCCGGCACGATGCCCGAGAGCGGGCCGCCCGGCTGCACGGCCTTCAGCGCCCGCCCGTTCGCCGGCCCGCCGCCCATCTCCACCACGACCTGCCGCGTCGACGTGCCGAGCGGCACCTCCAGTACGCCGACCCGCTGGACTTTGCCGGACAGCGAGAACATCTTCGTGCCCTTGTTCTTCTCAGTCCCGAGCGAGGCCCACCACTCCGAGCCGTTGCGCATGATCATCGGAGCGTTGGCGTAGGACTCGACGTTGTTGATGTTCGACGGCTTGGCGAAGACGCCTGCCGCGGCCGGGTACGGTGGTTTGATCTTCGGCATCCCCCGCCGGTCCTCGAGCGAGCTCAGCAGCCCGGTCTCGTCGCCGCAGACGTAGCTCCCCGCGCCGCGCACTAGCTCGACTTCGAAATCGAAGCCTCTGCCCAGGATGTTCTTCCCAGCCAGCCCCTTCTCGTACGCTTGCGCTACCGCCTTCTCCATCCGCTCGATCGGCAGCGGATATTCGTCGCGAATATAGATGTAGGCGACGTCCGCGGCGCTGGCGAAGCCCGCGATGATGCAGCCTTCGACGATCAGGTGCGGATCGCTCTCCATCAAGTTGCGGTTGACAAACGCGCCGGGGTCGCCCTCGTCGGCGTTGCAGATGATGTACTTGGGGTGGCGGTCAGTCGCGCGCAGGAAGTCCCACTTGCGGCCGGTCGGGAAGGCCGCGCCGCCTCGGCCCCAGAGGCCCGAGTCCAGCATCTGCTTGATGATCGCCTCGGCGTCCATCCGCAGCGACTTGTCCAGCCCCTCGTACCCACCGTGCGCGATGTAATGGTCGATATTCTCCGGGTCGGTAACGCCGCACTGCGCCATCAGCCGCCGCACCTGCCCCCGCCAGAACGGCAGCGAGGAGAGGGGCGGCACGTCGCCCGCGCCTTCTTCGCCGGCCACCGCCAGCGCGAACGGCCCGGCCATCGTCCCCGCCGCGACCGCGTCGAGCAGCGCCGGCACGCGGTCGGCCGTCAGCTGCTGGTAGATCACCGCCGATCTGCCCGGCAGCTGTACCTCGACGAGCGGTTCCGCGTAGCAGAGGCCGTTGCAGCCGACCAGCAGCACGTCCGCCTCAAGCTTGCGCGAGGTCACGCCGTCACGAAGCGCCTTCAGCGTTTCCTCCGCGCCGACGACCCTCGAGCACGTCGCCACGCCGGCTTTGATCAGCGGCCGCTGTGGCTTGTCCACCGGCGCCCAGGCCTTGTCGGCCGCCTCACGCAACTCCTGATATGTAGCAGGCATCGCTACTCCGCCGGTGCCGGCGAATGACCGCCCGCCTCTAGCTCGGCGATGGGCGGGTGCGGCGCGAAATCCGTCTGCTCCATCGCCGGCGTTGCCTGCGGCGCCAGGCTCCGCGCGAACGTGATCGCCGCGCTTGTCGACAGTGACCCCAGGTAGCGTCCGCGGTAGCGGATCAGCGGCGCCAGGTGGCAAGTGCCGTCGCACTGGACGAGCCGCAGCTCCACCTTGCCGTCAGCGCTCTGGCGGTTCATGAAGCAGCCAAGCGTCGCCTCCAGCGCGCGCCGGATGCCCGCCGAGCCCTTCAGCAGGCAGGCAGGCCCGCTGCACCACTCGACGACGTTCTGGGCCGGGGGCGTCTGGCGCAGCTCGGAGTAGAAGTCGATCGTCCCGAAGATCAGCGCCGGCGTCGTCTCGAACTGCCCGGCCAGCAACGGTATCGCCTCACTCGGGATGTAAGTGAACTCGTGCTGGATGCGGTGCAGCGCCTTCAGCAGGTCAACGTTGTCCGGCACAAGCCCGGCGATAAGCTCCGCGACGCGCGCCAGCACCTCCGTGCTGCCGCGCACAGGCGCAACCGCCGAGACCCGCGAGTTATGACTCGCCCCGGCGAACAATCAGCGTCCCTCTCGTGCGCAAATCATGATTGTGCGAACCGTCACGATTATATTGGGGGGAGGCTCTAGGGTCGAGCGGGCGATTGAGGCCGAGGCGCAATCAGCCGCTGAGACGCTCAACGCGAAGTTTCAAGTACCTCCGCAGCAGTTTTCGTGCCTTCTCCGCCGGCACGGACAAGGAGCCGACCTCGCCTCCGTGCATTAGTTTGTCCCTGATGTCCTTCAGCTCCTTAAATATCGCCTCGTCCTTGGCGGGGTCCGCCGGCGTCGTTAGCTCGAAAGCAATTAGAGAGAACTTGTCCGCGAGCCGATACTTGTCGTTCATTACTGTGCGGATGCGGCCAATGAACTTGTCAGGGCCCGACAAACGTTCGAAGGCGGCAGCCTCATACTCGCTAAAATTTTGGCTCACAAAGATTTCTAGTCCCGCCCAAGCCGACAGGAAGGCCAAAAGGTCATCTCCGTCGTCTCTGAAAGACCTGACCACAAGCCTCGCTGGATCTGCCAAACCCTTACTGTCCGCGAGGACTTTTGCGGTCTGAGAGACGAAGTCAAGTAGCTCTGGCTTCAGGGTGGTTGATACGCTTGCCTTTGCGGACCCGCCCAGGCTGTACGCATAGATGGGCTTTCCATCGTCCGTCCGAAAGACAATCTCGTCAGCGACTCTCGTCAGTCCATGAACCGTTTCGGATGCGAGGACAAAGCTAGTCAGTAAACCATTTAGGGTGGCCGCATAGCGCGAACGGATTGACAATTTGGAGGGTCCGCCGATGGCGATAACGAAGTCCGGCAGCTCCCTCTGAGTGGTCAATTCGAAAGGCCCAATTTCGCCGGTGGCCTCGAAAATCAAGAATAAGCCCGGCCCGATCGTTTCAGCTCTGGCGCGACGCAAGCTCTCCATTTCCGGCACTATCCGAGCTTCGACGCTCCCCTCGACGGACTGTCCGAAGACCGCGCTCAGAAGTAGCGAACCGATGGCAGCCTTACGGTCTACATCGAAAAGATGGGTATCGACGTCGTAGACAACGCGAGCCTCCGCGTCTATTTCCGCGTAAATTACGCGTTCTTGAGCATCAGATGGTTGACTAATTCCTTCAATCTTGTAGGCAGCGAAATACTGGTACCACATAACGACAAGTTGCCTGGACTGACGGGTGTTCTGCTACCCCCCGAACAGCGCCTCCACAAACTCCCGCGGCTGGAACAGCGCCAGGTCCTGCGGCCGCTCCCCGGTGCCGACGAAGCGCACCGGCACCTGCAGCTCGTCGCACACCGAGAACACGACGCCGCCCTTCGCCGTCCCGTCCAGCTTGGAGAGCAGCACTGCCGTCACGCCCACCGCTTCCGTGAAGTACTTCGCCTGCTGCATCGCGTTCTGGCCTGTCGTCGCGTCGAGCACCAGCAGCACCTCGTGCGGGGCGTCCGGCACCTTGCGCTGGATGATGCGGTTCACCTTCTGCAGCTCCTCCATCAGGTGCGCTTTCGTGTGCAGGCGACCCGCCGTGTCGATGATCAGGACATCCGCATCGCGCTTCTCCGCCGCCGCCATGGCGTCGAACACCACGGCGCCAGGGTCGGAGCCCTGCTGGTGCGCGACGACGTCGACTCCGGCACCCGCGCCCCAGTGCTTGAGCTGGTCGATCGCCGCCGCCCGGAACGTGTCCCCCGCCGCCAGCACCACCTTCAGCCCGCGGTCCGCGTACGAGTGCGCCAGCTTACCGATGCTGGTTGTCTTCCCTGTTCCATTGACGCCGACAACGAGGATCACGGCCGGCTTCGGCAGCGTTTCGTGCTGTCCGGTGGAATGCCAGATTTTGCCGCGGCCGGTCTCCACATCCAGCACCTTCACCATCTCGTCTTTGAGAGCCTGCAGCGCCGCCTCAGGCTCGGCGATCTTCTCCGCCTTCAGCCGTTCGCGGACATCGTTGATGATTCGCATCGTCGTCTTGACGCCGGCGTCGGCCAGCACCAGGGTTTCTTCCAGCTCATCCCAGAGCGCCTCGTCCAGGCCGCCGCGCTTGAACAGCCCGCCGATGCGCCCGAAGAAGCTCTTCCGTGTCCGCTCCGTCGCCTGCTCGACCGAGGCCGGCGCGTCGGCATCGGCCGTTGGGGCCGGGCTCGCCCCGTCACTGCCAACGGTTTCCTGCACGCCGACGGCAATCGTCTCGCCATCCTCGGTCTGCTCGGCGTCTTTCTTGCGGCGGAAAAAGCGTCCCACGCTGCGATGATATGGGGCTGCCTTCCGGGCGACAAGCGGACGCTCAGACGAAGTGTTCGTGAATCGGCTCGGACGCGCCTCTGACGTGAAATTCGGGGTGATTTCGTTTGGTAATTTCGTGTTTTTAGGATTACGCCGGGATTCTAGAAGTGCAGTGCGCGTCGAGTGGAGCGATCTCTGCGGTTGGCCTAGCGCATAACGTGTCTATTGCCCACGATTCAGGTAGCGGAAATGAGTTCGTTTGGTAATTTCGTGTTTTAAGATTACGCTGCCCTTCTAGACTTCCAGTACATCTATCAAGGAACAGAGAGACGCGATGAACATGCAAACGGACCGCCGAATGAGGTCCTTATGTCTACCGCCAGGTACCGCTTCGCGGCGGTCGGTATCCGGGCCTCGGCGACTTCGGATCGACCGTCGAGGCTCTGGCTAGGCTCGCGCGCCGGCCAGCGCCTCGCGCAGCGTCCCGGCCACGTCGCCCATCAGGCGGCTGCGCGGGTACACGAAATCGACGCCGGCCTGCCGCGCCGCGCGAAGCCTACCCGTGTCGATGTGCGGCCCGAAAGCCAGCAGCGGCACGCCGGCGTGCATGCAGGCCGCCACCGCTTCGTTCACGTCGATCCAAGCGTAGCTCAGATCGATCAGCGCCAGTTGCGGCGGCGACCCCTCGATCTCGCGGAAGAACCCGGCCGGCTCCTCGACCACGTCGAGGAAGCCGCCCAGACGCTGAACACCGGCCTCGATCCGCATGTTCGTCAGCAAGTCAGGCACAAGGGCCAGGACGCGAAAGGGGGCGTTCACAGACATTCCACTAGTATTATGTCCCAGGCAGCCGGAAAGTCACCAGCCAGCCGGTTAATTCTGCGACAGCGTTGAAAGAGGTATGTCGCCCAACCGCATCGAAAGCACCCGCGAGGCGGCGTCGGGCGCGATCGAAATGCCGTAGATACTGTCCGCTTGCTCGATCGTGCGGCGGTTGTGCGTGATCACCACGAACTGCGTCAGCTTCGATTGCTCCTTGATCGCCGTCGCGAACCGCCCGACGTTGGCCTCGTCCAGCATCGCGTCCACCTCGTCGAGAACACAGAACGGCGCCGGGTTAGCCTGAAGCAGCGCGAACAAAAGCGATACTGCCGTCAGCGACTTCTCCCCGCCCGAAAGCTGCGTCAGGCTGGCCGTCCGCTTGCCAGGGGGCCGCGCCTCGATCTCCACTCCGGACGTCGAAGGCTGCTTCGGATCGGTCAGCCTCAGCCGCGCCTGGCCACCGCCGAAGAAGGTGATGAAGTTGCGCTCGAAGTTCGCCGCCACCTCCGCGAAAGTCAACTCGAACTTCTTGCGCATCAAGTTCGTCAGCTCGTGGATTGCCCGTTGCAGCGCCTGCTCGGCCGCTTCCAGGTCGCGCAGTTGCCCGGATAGAAAGTCGTGCCGCTCCCGCAGCGACTCGTAGTCCACCTGCGCCTCGATGTTGACCGGCCCCAGCGCCCTGATCTGCGCGCGCAGATGTTCGATCTCTTTGCCCAACTCGTCGTGGTTGATGATCGCGCCGCCGGACATCGGACGCAAGCCGCCGGAGCCGTCCTCGCCTTCCGAGGTCATCCAGTGCGGTACCTCCACGTCCAGCGCGCCACCCTTCTCCGGGCTCACGCTGCCGTCCGCCGCCATCACCAGCCCATCTTCGGACATCCGCTGGCGCATGTTGTCGATCTCGGTCTGCCACTTGCGCACGTCAGCCTCTGTCTCCAGCGTCTTCCGCTCCGCCTCGAACATGCGGTTCTGCGCACTCACCACCTGCTTGTGCAGGTCGGCCTGGCGCGCCTCCAGGTGATGCGAGCCCTCCTGCCCCGGCTGCGTACCTTGCAGTGCTTCCAGTTGCTTGCGTATCGCCCCGGCCTCCTTGTCCTCCCCGGCCAGCGTCGTCTCCAGCGTCGAAAGCTCCATTTCCAGCCCCCGCAGCTGCACCGCCTTCGCCGAGGCCTGTGCCTCGATCCGCGCCGTCATCGCCCTGGCGTTCTCCTCCTGCACCCCGAGCGAGCGCCGCTCGGCGTCCACTCGGGCCAGGGCGTCCGCCGCTTCGTTCAGCGACCTCTGCAACACCTTCCGCCGGTCCGTGAACATGCTGTCCGCCTTGCCCAGGTGCTTCGCCGTCTCTGCCGCCTCCTTGGCCTCCTCCAGCAGTGCCGAGCACTCTTGCTCCAGGGTCATCGCCTGCGTCTCGTACGACTTCTGCTGATCGCGGATGTTTGTTATCGAGCCCATCACGCCGCGAATCTCGCCGCGCAGCTGGGCCAGCTTCTGCTGCCGGCCGGCCACTGTGTCCTGCAGGTGCAACCGCCGGTCGATCACCGAGTCCGCCTCGCCGGAGAGCCCGCTCAGCCCCGCCGAGGCCATCCGCAGCCGCTCCCGAAGCACGTGCGCCTCCCGCTCCGTGACCTCGATCGAGTGCCGGATGCGCGCCATCTCCTTCGGCAGCTGCTCCAGGTCGCGGTCGTAGGAGAGGACGAACGACTTGGCGATTCCCAGGCGGCCGCCCCAGACGAAGCCTGACGGGTCGAAGATGATCCCGTCCACGGTGACGATAGTTCCCAGCCGCCGTCGCAAAAGCCGCATCGCCGCCTCGATGTCCTGCACAACGACGACGCGCCCCAGCAGGGTGTTCACCAGTTTCTCGTACTTCTGCGGGTACTTCACCAGGCGCGCGGCCACGCCCAGCACGCCCTTCTCCTTCATCAGGCTCAGCGGGTACATCTGCTTCATCGAGTCCAGCGGGATCGCCGCGGCACGCGGGCCGCCTTCGCGGCTGTGCGCGTAGATCGCTGCCATGGCGTCGGCCTGCCGGTCGAAGACGAACGCCTCCAGTTGCTCGCCGAGCACCGCCGCGATCGCCTCTTCGAGCCCGCGCGGCACCCGTAATACCTGGTATACCGTGGCGACGGCGCCCTCCAGAGTCACCGTTTCGCCCGGATCGGCCCTTGTCTGCGCCTGCGCGTCCGAGAGCACTTTGAGCCGCGCCTCCAACCCTTCCAGCTTGCCGAGCCGTGCGTTCTGGTTTGCTTCCACCGCCGCCAGCGATTCGCGCAGGCCCTCCGCTTCGGCTTCCAGCCCGGCGCGTCGAGCGCTAGTCCCGGACACTTCCGCCAGCAGCGAGACGTCCTGGCCCCGCAAACCCTGCAGGATGCGCAGATGCTCGGTCATCTGGTGCACAATCGAGCGGCGATGGTTGTCGTGCCGCTTCACGTCTCCGTTCAGGCGCTCGCCCGCCTCTTTCAGCTTGCGGATGCGCACCCGCATCTCCGCGGCGACGGCCTGCAGCCGCTTGGCCTTGGCGTCGGCGTCCGCGGCGTGCATGTGCGATTCGCGGAACTCGGCCTCCAACACCGAGACCTCCGCCTGCCGCTCCTGTAAAGCCTTCCGCGCCGCGCCGACTTCCTCGTCCAGCCGCTTGCGTTTGCTGTCGCCGGACGATAGCACCGTTGCCGTCCGTTCCCGCTCACCCTCGACGCCAGCCAGCTCGTCGGCCAGCTCAACCTGCCGAGATTGCAGCAGGCCGCGGCGCTCCCTGGCTACGGCCACGCTCCGTTCGATCTCGCGCAACTTCTGGTCCAGGCTCTCGCGTTCCTCCAACGCTGCTGCCGCCGCCAGCCGGCTCTCTTCCAGGTGTGATGTGATTTCGTCCAGCTCCCGCTGCAGCGATTCCAGCCCGACGCGCGCCTGCAGGAACTCGGCCTGCGCCTGGTCGTGCGTCGCGCCGGCCACCGTCAGCGCCTCAGCCGCCTGCGACCAGCGGTTCTCGTAGAACTCGCGCAGCGCTTGCTGCAACTGCACGGAGAGGATGGCGTACTCGCCCGCTCGCCGCGCCTGCCGCTCGAGCTGGCCCATCCTCGGTGCGATCTCCTTGACCAGTAGCTTGACGCGCTCGACGTTTTCGCCGGTCTGTTTGAGGCGCTGCTCGGCCTCCTCGATCTTGTAGCGGTAGCGCTGGATGTCGGCCGCCTCTTCGATCAGCTGGCGCCTATCCTCCGCGCGCAAGTTAAGCACCGACTCCACCAGCCCTTGTCCGATGATCGCGTACGAGTTCTGGCTGACCGCGGCCGTCGCCAGGATCGTCTGGATGTCCCGCAGCTTGGCCCGGCGCCCGTTCAGGAAGTAGTCGCTGTCGCCGCTGCGCGACCCGCGGCGGGTGATCGTCACCTCATCGGTGTCCACCGGCAGCCAGCCACGGGAGTTGTCGAGGACGAGGCTGACCTCCACCTTGTCCGCGCGGGCCCGCTTGGCGGAGCCGGCGTAGATCACCTCTTCCAGTTTCTTGGCCCGGATCAGGCTACCGGAATGCTCGCCAAGCACCCAGCGCAGCGCGTCGGCGATGTTGGACTTGCCGGAGCCATTGGGGCCGACGATCGCCGTCATCCCCTGGCCGAAATCGAAGATCGTGCGCGCGGCGAATGACTTGAAGCCAACCAGTTCCAAGCGCTTCAGGTACACGGCGCCTCGTTATCCCGTCGCTGCCAGGGTCTCCAAAGCCTGCCGCGCGGCGTTCAGCTCTGCCTGCTTTTTGTTGCGTCCCTGTCCGCGCCCCAGGACCTGGTCCCCGACCAGCACTTCCACGGTGAACAGCTTGGCGTGGTCCGGCCCCTCCGACGAGATCAGCGCGTACTGCGGGATATGCCGCCAGCGCGTCTGCGCCACGTGCTGCAGCTCCGACTTGCTGTCCGCCGAGAACCCCTGCGCGGCGATCTCCTCCAGGTCCGGCTTGAGCAGCCGCAGGACGAGCTTCTGCGCCACCCGCAGCCCGCCGTCCATATAGGCCGCGCCGATCAGCGCCTCCAGGCCGCCCGCCAGGTTCGAGGGCCGCTTACGGCCGCCGGACATCTCCTCGCCCTTGCCCAGCACCAGGTACTCGCCCAGCTCGATCCGCTCCGCCGCACGAGCCAGCGCATCCCAGCGCACGAGCAGGGCCCTGATCTGGCTCAGCTTCCCCTCGGACAGGTCGGGGTAGTCCTTGAACAGCCGCTCGGAGATGACCAGACCCAGCACGGCGTCGCCCAGGAACTCCAGCCGCTCGTTGGACTCGACGTCCTCCGGCGCTTCGTTCAGGTACGATCGGTGGTAGAGCGCCTGCTCAAGCTTCGCGTGGTCTTTGAAGACGATGCCAAGCGACACCGCGAGCTCCTTGGCCTGACGCGCGTGGGACATTGTTGACGGCCTAACCATAGCGATAAGTCATAGTGCGGATACGGACCCTTCGACAGCAAAAGCCGCCTTGAAAGCGGCGCCGTTCGCTTCTCGCTGTAGTGGGCGGCCCTCGAGGCCGCCCGCTCGCCTGTGATGATAGCCGCGCCCCGCAAAAGGTGTCAACGAAAGACTCTACAATAAGACAACTATCATGCCCGACTCCGCCAAACTAATCGATAAGCTGTCCGCTCAGCTCCCTCCCGACGCCCGTGCTCTCTTCGACGCCGTCTGCGATCACGCCACCCGTCGCGGCCTGAGCGCCTTCCTCGTCGGCGGCACCGTCCGCGATCTCCTCCTTGATCGCCTCTCACTGGACGTCGACATCGTCATCGAAGGCGACGCCCCCGCGCTGGCGCGTGAGGTCGCCGCAGCAACCGGCGCAAAGCTCACCAAGACCACCGAGTTCGGCACCGCCACGCTTATCTCCGTGGGTCAGGGCCCCAGCTCTGACTCCACGGCTCAACCTCGCCGCTTCACCATCGACCTCGCCACCGCCCGGGCCGAGACCTATGCCCGTCCCGGCGCGCTGCCAAAAGTAAGGCGATCGGCGATCGACGACGACCTCACGCGCCGCGACATCACGATCAACTCGATGGCGTTGCAACTGAACGGCACCGCGCCCGCCAAGCTCCTCGATCCCACCGGCGGCGAAGCGGACCTCCGCGCCGGCCTCGTCCGCGTCCTCCACGACAAGAGCTTCCAGGACGACGCCACACGCATACTCCGCGCCGTCCGCTACGAGTCGCGCTTCGCCTTCCGGCTGGAAGAACGCACCCTCGACCTCCTCCGCAGCGACCTCTCGGACATCGACGCGATCAGCGGCACGCGCATCCGCCACGAGCTGCAGCGCACCTTCGATGAGGCCGAGCCGGAGCGACCGCTCTCGCGCCTCGAGGAACTCGGCGTCTTGCACGCCATCCACCCGGTGCTCGCCTTCGCGCCCGAGCAGGCCACAGCCTTGCACCGCCTTCCCAGCGGCGCGCTGCCGCTTGCCGCCTGGCCGCTTCTCTGTTGGACGGCGCCGGCGGAGCAGCTCTCCGACCTCATCCGCCGCCTCGCGCTGACCCGCACCCAGGCCGTCGCCGTCCGCGCGATCCTCGCGATCCGCGAGGTCGAGCCGCAACTCGCCGCGGCCAACCGTCCCAGCGAAGTCGTACGCCTGCTGTCGCCGCTGCCTCTCGCAACGGTTTACGTCTTCGCCGCCATTGCGCGCTCAGAGCCGGCAGGCCAGCAAGCAGAGCGCTACGTGACCCACTGGCGCACGGTTCGCCCCATTCTGCGCGGCGACGATGTCATGAAGCTCGGCGTCCCTCGCGGTCCCGAAATCGCCGAAGTCTTGCGAGATATGCAGGCCGCCAGGCTGGACGGCGAAGTGCAGTCACGCACCGACGAAGAGCGCTTCGTCGAAGCCTACCTCGCCCGGGAGCTGACCGGCCTTGCCTGATCCGACCGGCTCCGGCGAACCCAGCGCGGCCATGCTGCTCTTGTTGTGCCACGTCTGCGGGAAGCCGCTCCGCAGCGACCTGACTTACTGCAACAACTGCGATCGCCCATTCCACCTCCGCCTGCGCCAGGCCAGCACCGGCGTCGACTGCGGCAAGGTCTGGATCAACGAACAGTACCTCGCCCTCGAATATGCCTGCGACACCTGCTTGGGCAAGCATCCCGCCAGCGACGCGACCGAGCCGCCAGTGGCGCGAGGCCACTGACGCTGTACCGCCTCCCGTATGGGAGCGGCTCGCTGCGCCCACGGGGTGAGAGGGGCGGCGGCTTCGGAAAGGGCAAAGAAAAAGCCTCTCGAGTTCGTAGAACCTCGCGTCCTGGGTTGCGGGTCTGCTCCGCCGCTGTCGGTTGCCCTTCAGCCTCGGCGAGTCCCTTCGCCCCGGTCGCGCGTTCCGGGTGGTTGCCCGTGGGGTGTCCTGCGGTTGCCCGTCGGCCTCCTGCGAGCACCTCTCCCTGAACAGTTCACTCAGATCGAGAAGCTGACGGCATCATCGCCCACCCGTCGGAAGCTGCCAATACGTTTGTCCACAGCGTCCACAAATACACATTTAGCGAGGTAGGAGATCGGACGTAAGACGTAGGAGATGTGCGGGCGGAATCCGACGGCTCAGGCTTGCCAGAGCAGATGATGCCGCCAATCTTCGCGCACCGAGGGGTAGTCGCGGCGGAAGTGTGCGCCACGCGACTCCTCCCGCACCAGCGCCGCCTCCGTCACCAGCCTTGCACAGGTCAGCAGGTCCGCCAGCTCCAGCGAGTCACGCGACGACATACCCCCCTCGCCCGTCACAGCGGGAGAGGGGCTGGGCGTGAGGGCACGAGCCGCCCACGCCGAGAGCACTGCCTTTGCGCGAACCATCGTCTCGCGGTCGCGGACGATGCCGACGTCTCGCCACATCAGCTCCTGCAGCGCGGGTTTCGTGAACGGCTCGGCCTCGCCCTGCTCCGGCATACCCAGCTCGCACAAGCTCGGCGACGGGTCAGCGCTCGTTTCCGGCGATGCCAGCGTCCGTTCGACCACGCGCCTGGCGAACACCACCGTTTCTAGCAGCGAGTTCGAGGCCAGCCGGTTCGCCCCGTGTACACCCGTGCAGGCGCACTCGCCACAGGCGTACAGACCGGGAACCGTCGTCTCGCCCCAGACGTTCGTGCGGACGCCACCCATCGTGTAGTGCGCCGCCGGGGATACCGGTATCGGCTCGCGCGTTATGTCGAGGCCAACCTCCCGGCAGAAGCGGTAGATCTGCGGGAAGCGCGCGGCCACGTGCTCTGATCCGAGCTGCGTCATGTCCAGCAGTACGTGGTCCGACCCCGTCGCCTGCATCTGCTCGACGATCGCCCGGGCCACGATGTCCCGGGGCGCCAGCTCGGCCCGCGAGTCGTACTCCGGCATGAAGCGCGTACCGTTGACGTCGAGCAGGACGCCACCCTCGCCACGCATCGCTTCTGAGATCAGGAACGGCTGCACGCCGGGCAGTCGCAGCGCCGTGGGGTGGAACTGGATGAACTCCATGTCAGTGATCTCGGCCCCCGCGCAGTAGGCGATGGCGATCCCGTCGCCCGTGGCCACGTCCGGGTTCGTCGACACCGCGTACAGCCGGCCCGCGCCGCCCGTCGCCAGCACCAGGAACCGGCACGAGTAGTCGGTGGCGTCGCCCGTCCGCACGTCCATGGCGCTGACGCCGCACACCCTTCCGCCCTCGAGCCGCAGTTCAACCGCCTGCGTCCACTCCAACACCGTGATCCCCTCCAGCCGCGCGACCGACGACAGCGTCAGCTCGATGTGCGCCCCGGTGGAGTCGCCGCCCGCGTGCACGATGCGCGGCAGCGAGTGCGCACCCTCGCGGCCGAGGGCGATGTGGCCGTGGTCGGTGTCGAACGGCACGCCGAGCGCCACCAGATCGCTGATCCGATCCGCCGCCGCCGAGGTCAGCACTCGCGCCGCCGCCTCGTCGACGAGCCCGGCGCCGGCCTCTATCGTGTCGCGCAGGTGCTGTTCCGGCGAGTCGCCCGGCCCGATCGGCGCCGCGATCCCGCCCTGCGCCCAGCGCGTGTTGCAGTCGTCGATGCTGCCCTTGGTCAGCACGAGCACGGGGCCGTGCTCCCGCGCCAGGATCGCCGCGTACAGCCCGGCGATGCCAGAGCCGACGATGATGTAGTCGTAGGACGTGTTCAAGTCAGGCCTTCTCGGCATGGACGGCGACGGTCAACGGATAGCGGGGATCGTCGGTCTCGAAAACTTCCTTCGGTGTCTCCTCCACGGTCCGCGCAAGCAGAAACCCAATGCAGGTCTGCAGGTTACCGAACGAGAAGACGCTGAAACGCCCGTTCCAGTGTGTCTCGAACAGGCGGCGGATGCCCGCCGGTGCAAACCGCCAGTAATCTGAGCCGGGATGCGTGGGGCTCAACCTGCTCAGCGCCGGCGCAGTCACCAACAGCGCACCTCCGGGGCGGAGTGCGCTCCAGCAATTCTCAATGCACGCGACTGGGTCGGCGAGCAATTGGAGAGTCTGAGTCAGAATGATGCAGTCGTAGCTGGCCACGGAGAGTGAGCCGCGAGCACAGAGATCCGCGATCACGGTCGCCGCTGTGTTGGAAAGATCCACATCGAGTACCGCGCTGGACGAGACTCTTTCGCCGCCAAATCGCATGGTGTAAGCAGAGTCCTGCACTTCCAAGACTGATCCGGCGATCGCGTCGCTATGTGCCGCCAGAAATTGGCAAATGTACACTCGATCAAGCGGAGTCCCCCGCGAGAAGCCGTGGTCATCGCTTAACGGATTGAGCGGTATTTCATCGAACCAGGACACCGGGGACCCTAACGCACGCTGAGCATGCGCTCCAGCGCTACCTTCGCCTCGCGCGCCGTCTCCGCATCCACAGTCACCTGATTCACCACGCGGCCCTCGGCCAGCTCGTCCAGAGTCCAGGCCAGGTACGCCGGATGGATGCGGTACATGGTCGCGCAGGGGCAGACTACCGGGTCCAGGCAGAACACCGTCTTGTCGGGGTTCTCCCGCGCCAGCCGCGAGACCAGGTTGATCTCGGTACCCACGGCCCACGCCGAGCCTGCGGGCGCCTCCGTGATCGTCTTCGTGATGAACTCCGTCGAGCCGTCCATGTCCGCCGCCTGCACGACTTCCATCGTGCACTCCGGGTGAACGATCACGCGTACGTCGGGGCGCTCCGCGCGGGCCTTCTCGATCTGCGAGACCGAAAAGCGCCGGTGCACCGAGCACCAGCCGCGCCAGAGGATCACCCTGGCGTGCTCCAGCTGCTCCCGCGTATTGCCGCCCAGCGACCCGTACGGCTGCGTGTAGTCCCAGACGGCCATCTCGTCGAGCCCGATGCCCTTCTTGAGACCGGTGTTGCGCCCGAGGTGCTGGTCCGGGAAGAACAACACCTTCGAGCCGCGTTCAAGCGCCCAATCGTAGACTTCCGCAGCGTTCGAGGAGGTACAGACTATGCCGCCGTTCTTGCCACAGAACGCCTTAAGCGCCGCCGCCGAGTTCATATACGTGACCGGCACAATCCCTTCGATGCCGGCCGCCTGCAGCTCGTCCCAGCAGGCGTAGACGTCCTCGGGGTCGGCCATGTCGGCCATGGAGCAGCCAGCCGACATGTTTGGCAGGATCACCTTCTGCTCCGGCGATGACAGGATGTCCGCCGACTCCGCCATGAAGTGGACGCCGCAGAAAACGATGTACTCCGCCTCCGCCTTCTCCGCCGCCCACCGTGAGAGGCCAAACGAGTCACCACGGTAGTCTGCGAACTGGATGATGTCCTCACGCTGGTAGTGGTGGCCGAGCACGACGCAGCGCGTGCCGAGCTGCGCCCGCGCCACCGCGATGCGCTCCGAGAGCGCCGCGCCGTCGAGGTGCCAGTAGGCCTCCGGCACGTCCTTCTGCCAGAACGCGAAGGCCGGTTCGCTGGCCAGCGGCTTGGTCTCGAGCGGCCGGTCGATAGCGCACTCGTTCGCCTCGTTCAGCACGTCGATTTCGCTGATCCGGGCCGTTCTCGTCCGCGTATCGATGACCATCTTGCTGCTCCGATGACTTAGTGTATACGCTACACTTTCTCAGTCGCCCCAAGCCTACCACCAACTCCACTTGGTGTCAACACGACACGAACTCGCCGCCGTGGCCGCTTCCAGCCCACGCCACCGGGAATCCTTCCACGCGATTTCCCAGCGAAGCGGCTCTGTGCAGCGCCGTCACGTAATTTGTTAATGATTCCGTACATTTCGTCCACATCCCGCTATAATTGAAGCGTGATGCAACGGCTGCTGCTGGGGTTCGCGCCCGCGCTGGTGCTGATTCTATTCGCGGCCTGCGGCGGCGGCAGTAGCACGACGACAACGACCTCCCCGACTGGCACAACCGCCGCCGCCACAACGGTCGCGGCCGCAACTACCGCGGCAACCGCCGCCGACACCGCGACGGACACGGGCGGCGCGAGCACGACACCCGCCGAAACCGGCGCCCCCGCCACGATGCCCGACCTGCCACCCGGCACCAACGCCGTCTCCGACTACCACGTCTTCCCCAACCCCGGTGGCCCTGCGATCCTCTACACCGCCAACATCACTACCCCCGTATCAAGCGACGCAACCGCCTACTGGTACAGCTACCAGAACGGCCAGTGGGTGAAGTTGCAGCAGGCATACGTTACCGGCTTGCGCGAGCAACAGGCCCAGGGCAGCTTCGATACCACTCCTCCGGACCTCATCGTCCTAGTCCTAAAGTAGTGCCTCGGCTCGCAGGCACAGTCGCCATCGTCACCGGCGCCGGCCGCATGCGCGGCATCGGCCGTGCCATCGCCGTCCGCCTCGCTGAAGACGGCGCAGACGTCGTCGTCACCGCGCTCGACCGCCCGCCAGAAGACTTCCCGGAGGCTGAACGCCACGCTGCCTGGCGCGGCGCCCCCTCCGTCGCCGAAGAGATCCGCGGCCTCGGCCGCCGCGCGCTCCCGCTCGACCTTGACGTCACCCAGCCCGAGCAGGTCCAGGCGATGGTCGATCGCACAGTCGCCGAGTTCGGCCGCATCGACGTCCTGGTCAACAACGCCGGCCTCGCCCTCGTCTCGGGAAAGAAGAACCTCTGGGAAGTGGAAGACGATGAGTGGCGTCGCGAGATCGACGTCAACCTAAACGGCGTGTTTTACTGCTGCAAGGCCGTCGCCAGAGTTCTCCTCGATCAAAAGGAAGGCGGCCGCATCGTCAATATCTCTTCGCTGGCCGGCCGTGTTGCTCAACCGCAGTACGGGGGCTACACGCCCGCCAAGTTCGCTGTCGTTGGCCTTACCCAGGCGCTCGCCCTCGAGCTTGCCCCGTACGGCGTCAACGTCAACTGCATCGCCCCCGGCTCCACCGATACCGACATGATGGACGGCACCTTCCGCCGCACCGGGGAGCGCCTCGGCGTACCCTTCGAAGCGGTCAAGGGCGCCGTCCGCAACTTCATCCCCCTCGGCCGCCAGGCCGAGCCCCGCGAAATCGCCTCCGTCGTCGCCTACCTTTGTTCCCCCGCCGCCGCCTACATCACCGGCCAGACCATCAGCGTCGACGGCGGCGCCATCATGCGCTGACGAACCACACGGGTCTTCCTGAGCGCCGACGCCCTTCGAAAAGCGAATCCGACCCTACTCGAGGGGACCTGGGGCGGCGTGTAGTGGGTCAGATCCCCGCGAACCTGAACACGCCGCCAACAACGCATCGGCCCGTAACCCCCTGACCCTTGGCCGTGGGCCTCATGCATCCTGCAGCGCCGCCACGCCCGGCAACACTTTTCCCTCCAGAAACTCCAGCGACGCCCCGCCGCCTGTGCTCACGTGCGAGATTCGTGACTCTAAGTGCATCTCCTCCACTACCGCCACTGTCTCGCCGCCGCCGACGATTGTCGTCGCGTCCGGCAAGCTCGCCAGCACCGCCGCGATTCGGTGCGACCCGTGCGAGAACGGCGCCATCTCGGCCACACCCATCGGCCCGTTCCAGACGACCATCTTGCAGTCCTGCAGCGCGTGCGCGAACACCGTCACCGTAGTCTCGCCGATATCCATGATCCGCCAGCCCGCCGGCACGTCCTTCACCGACACCCGCCGCGCCGGCGAGTCCGCCCCGAACCGCTCCGCCGCGATCACGTCCGATGGCAGCAGCAGCCTCACCCCACCTTCCTCAGCGTGCTCCATGACTTCGCGCGCCTTGTCCACATAGTCGTCCTCGACCAGTGACTCGCCGACGTCGAACCCTTCCGCCTTGAGGAACGTGTTGGCCATGCCGCCGCCGATCAGCAGCTTGTCGACCTTCCCGAGCAGATTGTCCAGCGCCGCGATCTTGCCGCTGATCTTCGCCCCGCCGATAATCGCCGCGTACGGGTGCTTCAGGTCCGCCACCGCCTGGCCCAGGTAATCCAACTCCTTCTCCATCAGAAACCCCGCGACGGCCGGACGCAGGTGCGCCACGCCCTCTGTCGATGCGTGCGCCCGGTGCGCAGTCCCGAACGCGTCGTTCACATAGACTTCGCACAGACTGGCCAGCGCCTTCGAGAACTCCGGGTCGTTCGCCTCTTCCTGCGGGTGGAAGCGCACGTTCTCCAACATCAGCATCTCGCCCGGCCCGAGGGCAAACGCCGCCTCCTGCACCGACCGCCCGACGCAATCGTCCGCCATCTGTACCGGCACCTCGATCAGCTCCGCCAGCCGCTCCGCCACCGGACGCAGGCTAAGCTTCAGATCGACTCGCCCTTTCGGCCGCCCCAGGTGCGAGGCGAGAATCACTTTCGCGCCGCGCTCTCGCAGATAGCCCAGAGTTGGCAGCGTCGCCCGGATGCGGCTGTCGTCCAGGATGCGCCCCGTCTCCGCGTCGAGCGGCACGTTGTAATCCACCCGCACGAGTACGCGCTTCCCCGCCACATCAACGTCGCGGATCGTCTTCTTGCGCATCGTCATCGTTCGTTCGGGGAGTCAGGTGATCAACCGGATGGCGAAGCGGGGGGACTTGGCGATGGCGCCGGCGTCGCCGCGGGCGCCTCCGTCAGCGCCTCGGCCAGCGCGATGATGCCGTCCCTGGTGTTGTAGCCGTTGGCGTCCTGCCCGCTCGCCCCGACCCGTGCGGACGTCTCCAGCTGAACATTCGTCGTCCCCACCGCGAAGATCAGCCGGCGATACAAGGCCGCGCTGCTCGGCGCACATGTCGCGCCGGTGGCGCAGGGCAGGTCGCTCGGCGTCAATATGCTTGTGTAGAGAGTCGCCGCCTGCCCGTTCACAGTCACCGTGTCCTTTCGTTCCGGCAGCACGCCCCCGAACTGCGGGACCGTGGGCGACGTGAACGTCGTCGCGTCTGCAGCCAGCCGTACGATGACGGCATCAGTCGCCTGCACAGCGGTCGTCGCTGAAGTCGGCAATATAAGCGAGTAGTGGATGTCGCCGCTGTTCGTTGAAGCAACCGCGGACACCGAGTTGGATACCGGCAACTGCAAGAGACCTCCGGAGCCCGCGTACTGCTCGCCCAGCCAGAGGGGGGTCAGCCCGATTGCTCGCAGCTTCTGCAAACTCTCCACCGGTGTCTGCACCTGCGAGCTCACCTTCGAGGAATCGAAGAAGTCCGCCGAAAGCGAGCTGCGCGGGATCATCTCCGACGTTGTGTAGACGGTGCGGCGATTTGGGTTCAGTCCGTAGGGGTCAGGCGTCGGCGTCGTCCCGTCTGCCGACGTCTCGCGAAGCTCGAACGCGTGCGGTAGGTTCGTGCTCACATTGACTTCGATCCGGCCGAGCAGGGAACCAGTTACGTTGTTGTTCGAATCGACGATTGGCGTCTTGGCCTGGAGCACCCAGACTTCGATCCCATCCGCCGTCTCTTTGCCAATCATGTCGAGCGCGCTGCCGAAGCCCAGAGCCCCCAGCGCGTCCGTCCAGGAAACCGCCGGGTTATTGATACGCGGCGTCGCCGGCCCCTGGGGAGTGTTGTCCTTCTGCGTGACTGCGTTCTGGAACGGATCATAGACCGTCTGGGTCCACCCTTGTCCCACCGAGACCAACCTGCCTTTTGAAGTCGCGTCGGCTTTGCGATACAGCTGATCGCTGGCGTCGATCCAGACCTCCGCGCCGTCGTCTGCCACCGCGTGGTAGACCATCCCTGGCTGCTGGATCGTCTGCCCGACGCGCTGGGCGACATCGTCGCCGCTGGTGCTGCCGCCACCACATCCCGACACAAGTCCGGCGCCGATCAGCGCCGCCCCCAGCCCGAAACACATGCGCACCACTACGCCGCGTCCGCTAGCCACCAATCACCCTTCACTGACTAACCGGCCGCCCCAGCACGCGCTCCAGCTCCTCCCGGCTCACCGGACCCTCGCGCACTAACCTCGGGCCGCCTTCTTCACTTACGTCGATCACCGTGCTTTCGATTCCGCCGGCGCTCCGTCCTCCATCGATCACGAGCGACACCATCTCGCCCAGCTGGAACGCCACCTCCGCCGCCGAGACGGGGGCTCTAGCGCCGGAGCGGTTGGCGCTCGTGCCAGTCAGCGGCTCGCCCAGCCCGCGGATGATGTCCCGCACCAGGTCGTACGCCGGCACCCGCAGCGCCACCGTCTCCTGCTTGGCCAGCGCGATGCTCCTGAACTCCGGCTGCTTGCGCATGACGATCGTCAGCGGCCCCGGCCAGAACTTCGCAGCCAGCGTGTGCGCGACAGGCGTGACCTCCGCGACCCAGGCCGCCATCAGGCCGTCCGCAATGAGCACAGGCAGCGGCTTGGAGAGCTGGCGTCCCTTCACGGCGAACAGCTTGCGCACAGCGTTATCGTCGCTTGCCGGCGCGCCCAGTCCGTAAACGGTGTCCGTCGGATAGGCGATAAGCTCTCCCGCCTGCATCACTCGCACGGCGAGGGTCACCGCATGTGCGTCAGCCGGAATGATCTCCGCCACACAACTGAGGTTACCGAAAACGGACGCTATGAGCGACCGACGATGCCTAAAGGCCAGTGACCACGCGAGCGTGTCGGCGAAGGCGCGACACCAGAACTGCTAAGTACACTCATCAATTCGTTGCCCGGCGTCAGACCGCCTGATAATATTCGTCTATGGAACCACAAACGCACCCCTCGCCCGCCGAAGAAGCCCCAGAATCGCCTTCGCCTGACCCCGCCGAAGCGCCGCGAAAGCACCCTACTTCCGAAGACCTGGAAGTCACCTCATACCTCGAAGAGGCCGCCGCATCTCGCCCTGAAGCAGGCTCTCATCCGGGGAAGCCGCGCAGTAAGGACAAGCGACGTCCAGAGGCGCCGCAAACCATCGTTGTCCTCGACTTCGGCGGCCAGACCGCGATGCTTATCGCTCGCCGCGTCCGCGAGTGCAGCGTCTACTCCGAGCTCGTCTCCTTCGACGCCCCCGAGGCTGACGTCCGCGCCCTCAACCCGGCCGGCTTCATCCTCTCCGGCGGTCCCGCGTCCGTCTACGACGAAGGCGCACCGCACGTGCCCAACTGGGTCTTCGAGTCCGGCCTCCCCATCCTGGGCATCTGCTACGGCCTGCAGCTCCTCGCCTACCAGCTCGGCGGCCGCGTCGAGCCCTCTGGACACCGCGAGTACGGCCACGCCATCCTCCACCTGAATCGCGAAGCCGGGCCTACCGAAGTCTCCCCCTCGCACCTTTTCGCGGGCCTCGACTCCTCCGTCCCCGTCTGGATGTCTCACGGCGACCGCATCACCGAGCCGCCGCCCGGATTCCGCGTGCTCGCCTCGTCGGACTCCTCGCCGATCGCCGCCATCGGCAACGGCCGCGGCTACATCGGCATCCAGTTCCACCCCGAAGTCGTCCACACTCGCGACGGCAAGACCATCCTCGAGAACTTCCTCTTCAAGGTGTGCGGCTGTCGCGGCGACTGGTCGGCCGCCAACTTCGTCGACGACGCCGTCGAACGGATCCGCGCCCAGGTCGGCTCAGGCCGCGTCATCTGCGCCCTATCCGGCGGCGTCGACTCCGCCGTCACCGCCGCCCTCATCCACAAAGCCATCGGCGACCAGCTCACCTGCGTCTTCGTCGACAACGGCCTCCTTCGCAAGGAAGAGCCCGAGCGCGTCGTCGAAACGTTCCGCCGCCATCTCGCCATCAACCTCGTCCACGTCGACGCCGCCGACCGCTTCGTCGCCAACCTCGCCGGCATCACCGACCCCGAGCAGAAGCGCAAAATCGTCGGCGAAACCTTCATTCGCATCTTCGAAGAGGAAGCCGAGCGCCTCTTCCCCTCAAGTCCCGCTCATCCTCAGGCTCCCGAAGGACACTTCATCGCCCAGGGCACCACCTACCCCGACGTCATCGAGTCCGGCGCCCACGGCAGCACCGGCGGCTCCAACGTCGCCGCCGTCATCAAGACCCACCACAACGTCGGCGGCCTGCCGGACAACATGAACTTCGAGCTCGTCGAGCCCCTGCGCTACCTCTTCAAAGACGAAGTGCGCCAGGCCGGCCTCGCCCTCGGCCTGCCCGAAGAGATGGTCTTCCGCCAGCCCTTTCCGGGACCCGGCCTCGCTATCCGCATCATCGGCGAGGTCACCCGCGAGAAGCTGGACACCCTGCGCGCCTGCGACTGGATCGTGATGAGCGAGGTGAAGGAGGCCGGCCTCTACCGCGACCTCTGGCAGGCCTTCGCCATCCTCACCGACACCCGCAGCGTCGGCGTGATGGGCGACTTCCGCACCTACGGCTGGGTCGTGGCGATCCGCGCCGTCACCGCCGAAGACGCCATGACCGCCGACTGGGCCCGCCTCCCCTACGACGTGCTGCAGCGCATCGCGAACCGCATCGTGAACGAGGTGCCGGCGGTGAACCGCGTGGTGTACGACGTGACGTCGAAGCCGCCGGGCACGATTGAGTGGGAGTGAAATACCAGGCCGCAACGGGAGGGTTCCTCGGAATGGTTTCTGAAGAAGAAGCGATGGGAAGGATGCGCGCGGCCAGTCAGGCGCTATCCCCGGCGGAGCGATACGCTCGCGCCAACGGCATATTGCAGAGAGCTCAGAGGCTACGCGAGCAGGTGAGGTCTGATCTTCAGAACCAAACTTGGGGGACGGACGACATCCAGATGAAGCTCTATAACCAGCTGTCAGCCAACGCCGCATTCCTCTTTCCTAACGACCCCATTCTGAGTCAATTAATCGTTATGCCCGACAAGCTTCTTAGGTCTTTCGGCACCATTCTCCCAATCGGTTCCATGAGTGCAGACTTGCCATCGCGGCGACTCGAAGCACAACTTTCACTCATGATTGATGGTCTCGAAATCGTTCTTGGCACTGCGCCTGAGGCCGTAAGAACAGAGACCGCAGCGGAGGTCCTCAATCGGGACGCAACGGAGGAAACGCAAACGATTCGGGCTAGGCTCGAAGAACTCTTGAATAGGCGGCCAGAGCTACCGCCACTTGATCAACGTGACTTCGCGTTCATCACTAATCCATGTATCAGGGAAGTGCTAGAACGGGACTACGTTGAGGCACAACAGGCATTCATAGCAGGCGCCTTCAAGGGTGCGTCCGTCATGAGCGGAGGAATTATCGAAGCGATGCTTCTTGACGCGCTAACCTCTCCGAAGATCGTTGCGCTAGAAGGCTACGCTGGCGCGACGCTGAGATTGCCCCGCGTCGGAGGGGAGATCAACTGGGATTACGTGAAATTGAGTCAGTTGATCGAGGCTAGCGCTGAGCTGTCGATCCTTGGCGAGAGCGCAATGAAGCTCGTCGACGGAGCGCGCGACTTCCGGAACAGCCTTCATGCATCCGCTGAATGTAGAGAGCAAATTCGCGCGGGCAAAGAAGAAGCGGAACTACTCCTGTCGCTCGTTCGTCTCGTCTATCGAGATGTTCAACGTTCGATTCGTTGAAAAACCTGGGTGCGGTCCCGGTATACGCCGTCGCTCCAGACGACCGCCACTTCCCCCTACGACCTCTCGCCCCAATCCCCTACTGTGTTCCCTTAGCACCACCGTCATCCGCCGGTCGCGGGGCGTGCAGAGGGGCGCAGCCCCAATGCCGGGGGCTCCGGGGGTGTCCCTCTTCCCTGAGAGCCCTCGCCCCGATCGGTTCACCTCCCACGCAAACGTGTTATAGTGGGTGTAGGCAAACTACTCGCCCCCCTCAATTGCTCTTGACCTGTTTCCCAAGCAGAATCTCGGCTCGATGGTCGAACCTTGCCTCACTCTAGAGAAAGGAGACCCATCATCATGAGCGAAGACAAAAACCTCACCTGTGTCGAATGCAACACGTCGTTCGTCTACAGCGCTGACGACCAGCAGTTCCACGCCTCCAAGGGCTACACCGAGCCCAAGCGTTGTCCCAGCTGCCGCAGCGCCCGACGCAACAGCGGCGGCGGCAGCTACGGCGGTAGCACCAGCTACAGCAGCTACGGCGGCGGCGACAGCTACCGCCAGCAGCGCGAAATGCACCCCGCCACTTGCGCCGAGTGCAACAAGCAGACCCAGGTCCCGTTCCTGCCCCGCGGCGACAAGCCTGTCTACTGCAGCGATTGCTTCAGCAAGCGCCCGGCAGCAACCTCACGCCGCTACTAATAGCAACGGCAAAACGAGAGAGGGCCCTCCGGGGCCCTCTTCCGTATCCCGGCGTCGCACATCCCGCCACGAACCTTGCGGCACACCTCCAGGCGACCGCCTCGGCCCCGGCCCCAACGACTTCGCCGCCGAGCCCACCCTCTGCGAGCCCGTCCGTGAGTGCCCGCAGACCAATCGCCGCACATCTCGGACCTCACATCCCGCACCTCCCAGTGCTATCCTGAGGCCGGGAGGACCCCACACATGCAGGACTACAACAACAACATCATCAAAGAGTTCCACGAGAACGAAGGCAAAGTCGGCGGCCCCTTCGCCGGCGCCCCAATGATTCTGGTCACCCACACCGGCGCCAAGTCCGGCACGCAGCGCACCAACCCCCTCGTCTACGCCAAGGACGGCGACCGCTACCTTATCTTCGGCTCAAAGGGCGGCTCGACCAAGCACCCCGACTGGTACCGCAACCTAGTCGCCAACCCCAACGCCACCGTAGAAATCGGCACCGAGAAGTTCGACGTCGTCGCCGAAGTCCTGACCGGCGCAGAGCGCGATCGCCTGTACAACAAGCAGGCCAAGATCATGCCCCAGTTCGCCGAGTACCAGGCCAGGGCCGGCCGCACGATCCCCGTCGTCGCCCTCAAACGCAAGAGCTAGCAGCTAGCGGGCGAATACCCCGGCGGCCGCAACCAGCGTCATTTAGACGAGCGCCAGAGAGACGGCCAGCCAGCTCAGCGCTCCCATCATCCGTCGCATGGCGGTGCGCCTACTCGACGACGGTTGTGCGCCCGCGGTTGTAGAAGCCGCCGGTCAGGATGCCTTCAACGAAGGCGCCGATCACCAGGTAGACCACGAACGCCAGCAACGACGCCGGCTCAAACGTTCCACCGCCGTTGACCGCTTCGTTCTTCAGCCCGAGGACGTTGAAGAACGGCTTCACCCAGAACTCGCTGTAGCGGTACAGATCGTGTACCAGCTGCGAGTCCCGGTTCGCATCGGCGAGCAGCGCCAGGAAGCGCAGCCCTACCAGAGTCAGCACGACCGCCAGCAGCACGCTGAAGGCGGTAAGTACGAGTCCTCTCAACATGCATACATCATACCGCCGCACACATTAGCAATGCGCGAATAACGGATCTATCCGCGTAACGCCTGCATATCAGCTCGGCTACAATCCCCTCGTGGACACCGACGCTCTCGCGGAGATGCTCCAGCGCGACAGAGCCGAGTGGCAGCAGCTCGTCACCCTTCTTGACGCGCAGGCCGAAACACCCGTGCACGGCCCCGGCTCGCCGGACTGGAACGCCCGCGACGTCTACACGCATTTCGCCCGTTGGTTCGGCCACTCCACGGACGATTTCGAGGCGACCCTCGCCGGACGCGGCCGGCCCCAGTTAGAGGGTACCGACGACGAGATCAACGCGCGCTGGCAGCAGGAAGACGCCACCCTCTCCTTCGACGACGCCCGCCGCCTCGCCCAGCGCGCCTTCGACCGTCGCCTCGAGGTGCTCCAGTCGACGCCGGCCGATCGCTGGAACCCCCTCCTCGACGCCATCGCCCACGCCGACGGCCACGCCCACATGGCCGCGCACCGCCGCTACATCAAGTCATCAGGGGCATAGCGCGCTTCGGGGCGCCGGGAGTATAATTCCGCCGATTCACCACCACAGGAGGCCCGCCATCCCACACTTCGAACGCTCCATCACGGTCAACTGCCCATCCCAGAAAGCCTACGACTACCTCGCCGACATCACCCACCACCCCGACTGGGCATCCCACAACCTCGCCGTCGAAAAGACCTCCGCCGGTCCAATTGCCGTCGGCAGCACCTTCAGCACGACCGGCCACCTCATGGGCACGCACACAGGCGTCGTCACCATCACGGAGCTCGTCCCCAACCAGAAGATCGTCTACGAGGCGAACGACGACACCGGTCACATCCGCCATTCCTTAACTTTCGCGGCGGAGAACGGCGGCACCCGAATCGCCAAGAGCTTCGAGACGATAAGGACCGGCCTTATGTTGACCGTCTTCCGCCCCATGATGTACGTCGTCGCGCCGCGCGGGCTCACCGCGGACCTGCAGAAGATCAAGTCGCGCCTCGAAGCCTGAGTGTGCGCGCGTATGTGTGCTACACTGAAAGCCGGTAATAGTTTGCACCGCGTCAGTGACCCTGGTCCGCAGAAGTCTTGGCTCAAATGGTCGAACCTTGCCAAATACTGAGGAAAGGAGGCCATCATGAGCTACGCAGACAAGCAACTTACCTGTCAGGACTGCGGCACGTCATTCACCTTCAGCGCCGACGACCAGCAGTACCACGCCGAGAAGGGCTTCGCTAACGAGCCCAAACGCTGTCCGTCATGCCGATCCAATCGCCGAGCCGGCGGTGGGGGCGGTTACGGCGGTGGCGGCGGCGGCCGGCGCGAAATGCACCCCGCCGTTTGCGCCAACTGCGGCAAGAACACCGAAGTTCCGTTCCAGCCGAGGGGCGACCGGCCCGTCTACTGCAGCGACTGCTTCAGCAAGCAGCCTTCCAGCGGACGCCGCTTCTAACCAGAACCCGATTCTGAAAGCGGGGCCTTCGGGCCCCGCTTTCGTTCACCTTGCGCCAGTTCAGCTCAAGACTTAACGACGGTGCTGATCTGCGCATCCGCCTGCCGGGCTAGATCTTCCGTTGCTGATCTGAGGTCGCGGTCGTCGTAGGCCCCCGTCGCCACATTCACCACCACCGGCCCGTTTGAGAGGACAACAGCTGTCAGGTAGAATGTCGTCCCCGCCTCGTTTAGCTTTGCCACGACACCTTTAGCGCCATTGATACCCGCCGGCGTAAATTGGGTGACGGAATCGAGCTTCGCGCTATTCCCGGCCGAATCTGTACTCGTTTTGCCGACATCGCTGAGTATATCGTTGAATCCGGTTAGCACGGCTTGCGAGGCGTGATCCGGCGTATCGGCCAGCGCTATCGAGTCATGCGCGACGAAAACGCCAACGCCATTGTTGTTCGGCGTCAGAAACACCTGGAGTTGACCAGCCTTAAAGCCATATTGATCGAGCTCAGCAGAGTCACGTGGCACATCGAATGACCCGTCCAACTCCTTGTCCCGCGTCTGCGGTCCGCTGTCCGCTGCGTTCAGGGTGAGCGCGGTTCCATCAACGATGATTTGGTCGACAGGTAGCACAAGCCCTGCCAGATCGGACGCCGAGAGTGATGGTGTTGGCAAGGGGGTAGGCGACAGCGTCGCAGCCGACCCTCCGCCGCAGGCAGAAAGCAGGAGACAGGCCAGGGTTCCGGCGCCCGTCAGCAACTGGATGAGTAACGATCGTCTCATGTTGACCCCTCACACACAGCAGTGTTCACGGTATGTTGGACGCGCGATGCGACGACTGTGTTTCACCTGGCCGTGGCAATCCTTCGTCGCCGGGCGCCTCTGCTATAATCGCTACGCGGCCCCCACACGGGGGCCTGTTCATGTTTGAGGCACATCAAAAACCATGTGGGACAGACTCGCATCCATCCGCCAACGGTACCAGGATCTCGCCGAACAGATGGCCGACCCGGCCGTCTCCGGCGACTACGAACGCGTCCAGAAACTTGCCAAGGAGCACTCCCAGCTCGGCGAGATCGTGCGCATCGGCAACGAGTATCGCCGAGTGCAGGAAGCGCTCTCGCAGGCGCGCGCCATCGTCGGCGAAGGCGCTGACGAAGACATGCTCGAATTGGCGCGCGAGGAGATTGCCGACGCCGAGGCCCGCATCGCAGAGCTGGAAGCGAAGCTCCGCCGCGCGCTGATCCCGAAGGGCCCCTACGACGACAAGGACGTCATCGTCGAGATCCGCGCGGCAGCCGGTGGCGACGAGGCTGGGCTCTTCGCCGGCGACCTGTACCGTATGTACAGCCGCTACGCCGAACGCCATGGCTGGACCGTGGAAGTCCTCGACTCGCACGGAAGCGACCTCGGCGGCTTCAAGGCCATCGTCTTCGAGGTAAGCGGCCAGGGCGCCTACAGCCGCCTAAAGTACGAGAGCGGCGCACACCGCGTCCAGCGCGTCCCAGAGACGGAAGCCCAAGGTCGCATCCACACGTCAACCGCCACCGTGGCCGTGTTGCCCAAAGCGGACGAGATCGACCTCCACATCGACCCGAAAGACTTGCGCATCGACACCTTCAACGCGGGCGGCGCTGGCGGACAGAACGTTCAGAAGAACGACAACGCCGTCCGCATCACTCACCTCCCCAGCGGCATCGTCGCGACCTGCCAGGACGAGCGCTCCCAGCTTAAGAACCGCAACAAGGCGATGGCCGTCCTCCGCTCACGCCTGCTCGACGTCGAGGTCCGCAAGCAGCGCGAAGAGATCGATTCGAACCGGAAATCGCAGGTTGGCTCCGGCGATCGCGCCGAGAAGATCCGCACCTACAACTTCCCCCAGGACCGCATGACCGACCACCGCCCACCGTACACCCGCCACGGACTGCCCGCCCTTCTCGACGGTGACATGGATAACGTCATAGACGCGCTGGAAGAGTGGGAAGAGGCCGCAAAGCTGGAGGCGCAGCTCGCGTGACGGCCGCCACGGCGAAACCGCTCCTCATCCGCGACGTGCTCCTCAAAGGCCACCGTCTCCTTTCCGGCGACGAAGCGGCGCTCGAAGCGGAACTCCTATTGATGCACGCGCTCGGCGTTGACCGCGCTCATCTCTACCAGCGGCTGGCCGAACCGCTCTCCCCCGAAGCGAGCGACTGCTACCGCCGCCTCCTCGACCGCCGCGCTGCCCACGAACCGCTGCCCTACATCACCGGTCACCGCGAATTCTTCGCTCTCGACTTCGAGACGACGCCCGCAGCGCTGATCCCGCGCCCGGAGACCGAGACGCTGGTCGACCTTGCGATCGCGTTTGCCCACGAGCGCTACGCCGGCCGAAGTATCACCATCGCGGACATCGGCACCGGCTCAGGCGTCATCGCCGTCGTGCTGGCCCGCGAGCTGCCGCTGGCCCGCGTCGTCGCGACGGACGTGTCGGTCGCTGCCATCGCGCTGGCCCGCCGCAACGCCGCGCGCCACGATGTCGCCGGCCGCATCGAGTTCCGCGAGGGAGACCTCCTCCGACCGCTCGCGGAGCCGGTGCAGATCGTCGCCGCCAACCTCCCCTACGTTACAACCGCGCAGTGGGAGAGCTCTCCGCCCGAGATCCATGACCACGAGCCCCGCGTAGCGCTCGACGGCGGCCAAGATGGCCTCGACGTCATCCGCCGCTTGCTCGCGCAAGCTCCGTCACGGCTGGCTAAAATCGGCGGGCTGTTCTGCGAAATCGGCGCCTGGCAGGGCGATGAAGTGCGGTATATCGCTCGCCGGGCGTTTCCGGACGCGCGCATCGAAATCGCGTGCGACCTCTCCGGCCGCGACCGCGTACTCTGCGTCTACTTAGACTAATCCGCGGCCCGTTCCACGGTTAGCTCGCCAGCCCGCGGAACGTCGCGGCGAACATGAGCCGCGGCTCGACCCAGGCGTACGGTGCGGACTCCCAGTAACCCCAGCTGTCGTACAACGGATACACTTCGCGCAGCACCTCGCGGAAGCTGTCATACTTGCCGCTCGCTTTGTCGATCTCGTGCGCGATTCCATGCACGGTCACGCCCAACTCTTCGCCGCGCGTATGCGTGGCGCTCACCTGTGGCCGCGCCCGCAAGTGCCGAAAGCGCAGTGAGGTCTCCGCTGACCCGAACCACAAGAGCCCACGGTAGAAGATGCCATCCACCGGACTCACAATTGGCTCGCAGCGCGCTGTCACGGTCGCCAGGCTCAGGAGCGTCATGCCCTGCAACTCGTCGCAGACCAGCTGGGCGCTGAGCCGCCGCTCCGGTGTGATGATCGACCGCAGGTGTTCGCCCGCTTTCTCGTAGCTCTCGTCGAGCAGACGCTGCAGCCGGACGATGTCCTGCGATGTCTCGCGCATTGGACTACCCGGCGACCGCTTCGACTTCCGCCGCCACCTCTCGCTTGTACACAAAGAAGATGTCGCCGGGTCTCACCCGCAAGACAATCGCCGTCAGCGGTCCCGTCACTAAGTAAGGCATCGCTTCCATCACGTGCGCGACGATGGCAAACGCTGCCGCCTGCGACTTGTCCACGCCGAACGCCACCATCAGGCCGGTGATCGCCACCTCGAAAACGCCTACCCCCGCCTGCGTGAACGGCAGCGATACGGCCACGGTCGCCGCCACTACGACGAGCAGGTATACCGCCGGATTAAGATCTATACCGAGCGCGCGCCCGCAAGCGTAGTAGACGATCGACTCCGTAAGCCACGCCGCGATCGAAGATACGGAAACGATCGCCAGCGACCGCCGGCTCCGAAACGACTGCAGCCCGGTGCCAAGCGAGCCCAGCTGCTCCGCCAGCCACGACCGCCACCGCCCTTCCGGCGTCCAGCGTGACTTATCTTCCGGACGGCGGGCTAGCCAGCTCGCCGCCACGACCCCCCCTACGAGCACGGCGATATACAGCACCGCCAGCGGCCACAGGAAGCGCGCGTCGCTGAACAGCAGCATTCCCAGCACCAGGAAGGCACTGAACGCGACGACGTCCATCAGCTTCTCGGAGAGAATCGTTGCCAACACCTGCGCCAGGTCCAGCCCCGTCCGCTTCCGCAGCACCTGCATGCGGACAAACTCGCCGGCGCGCAATGGCAGCGCCAGGTTGCACGCCACGCCGAGGATCGCCACCGCCCAGAGGAACCAGACGCTGACTCGCTTGAGGGGCCGGAAAAACTCTTGCCAGCGGATGGCGCGGAAGTAGTCCGAGAACAGGTTGGCGGCAAAGGCGACAGGCAGCCACCAGAAGGAGGCACCCTCAAGGTCGTGGCGTACCGCTGAGTAATCGACCCGCCAGAGGAGAAGCGCCAGCAAACCTGCCGAGAAGGCAATTTGGGTCCCGAACTGGAGATACGGCGCAGACCGTCTCATCCAGCCCGCCGACGCCGGGGCTGGGATCTCGCCTTCCAGCTTCACCCGTCAATTGTAGAGCGCCGCGCCGTCCCAGAGCCACTAAACAGCGGAACCCACGCCACATCCCCGGCTGCCCAAACCTCCATTGCATGGGTCCGGCTTTCACGCGGATATCCCGCGCGTATCTACAACGTACCGGCTCGGCGGTTGGAGGCGCCTCGCTCCCCCCGCAGATTAGCGATTGCAAGCGCGTGACGATCGCCCCGCGCTATACTTGGCGCCACGCACGAAACGGAGGACCGCAATGACCCAGCAACCCAAGCCTCAACTCGACTTCGGCTCCGCACGGGATCTCTCCCCCGAGCAAGCCGCGTTCTTCTACCTCGGCCCCTCGAAACCGGTGGCCGGCGGCGTCGTCTTCCTCTCGTCCTTCGCCAACGTCGCCGCCTTCACTGGCGAGACGGGCATCCTGCTCGTGGACACGTCAACCGACCGGTTCACGCCGCGCGTGCTCGAAGACCTGCGCCAGAACTACTCCAAAGCGCCCGTCGAGGCCGTCGTCTACACGCACGGCCACATCGACCACGTCACCGGCGCCGAGAAGATCATCGAAGAGGCACGTTCAAGGGGCGACCGGCGTCCGCGCATCATCGGGCACAGCCTCGTCCCGCCGCGCTTCGACCGCTACCGGCTGACCGCCGCCCACAACGACCACATCAACCAGATTCAGTTCAACCTCGGCGCGGACGTCCGGCCATTCACCGACGCTTCGCTGACGTACCCGGACGTCACGTACGACCGCGGCCTCGAGTCGCGCATCGGCGGCATGCGGTTCGAGTTCCACCACGCCCGTGGGGAGACCGACGACGAGACCTGGGTCTGGCAGCCCGACACACGTGTCCTCTGCAGCGGCGACACGTTCGTCTGGGCCTCGCCCAACGCCGGCAACCCGTACAAAGTCCAGCGCTACGCCAAAGACTGGGCCGACGCGCTCGAGACGATGGCTGCGCTCAAGCCTGCGCACCTCTTGCCCGGCCACGGCCCCGCATTGTCCGGCGAAGGCCGGATCGAGGAGGCCCTGCTCTCCACGGCGCTGTTCCTGCGCTCGATCCACGATCAAGTCGTCGCCGGAATGAACCAGGGCAAGTGGCTCGAAGACATCATGCGAGAGATGGACTGGCCTTCCACTGACAAGCCGTGGCTTCGCCCGATTTACGACCACCCACACTTCATCGCCCGCAACGTCTACCGGCTCTACGGCGGCTGGTGGGATGGCAACGCCGCCAACATGCTGCCCGCTCACCCCGATGAAGTCGCTGCTGCCCTCGTCGGCGCTACCGGCGCCGCGCCGA
>DAINDD010000024.1:0-1149 GCA_036732045.1 Chloroflexota bacterium | reverse complement strand
CGAACTTATCTGGCAAAATTTTCGCTGCCCGATGCCGGCGACAAAGTTTCACTCGGCATGACCGCGACGCTGACGCTGGCCGATCCCAAAACCGAGCGCGTGGCGCGGCTGCCCTTGTCGGCGCTACCGGTGCCGCGCCGATCCTCGACCGCGCCCGCAAGGCGCAAGCCGCAGGCTACCTGCAGCTCGCCTGCCACCTCGTCGACTTCGTGCGCAGGGGCGAGCCGGACAATAAGACGGCGTGGGAGCTATGGCACGACCTCTTCACCGCCCGCGGCGCGCAAGAACCATCGCTGATGGCCCGCGGTGCTTTCGGTGCAGCCGTCCGCGACGCCGAGGCCCGGCTGAAGGAGCTGGGCTAGAACCGCAATTGTGGTCCCCGGTGATCACGACCGTAAAGGTAAACGGCTCTTTCCGCCGCTCCATAAGCGGCGTCGAAATGATGACAATGGGAGGCGAAATACCTTCCGGAGCATCTGTGGCTGGCTTCCCTTATTCAGTCATTTGAACTGCCCAAGGCCGCTCTAAAACGACATCTGCGATTTCCTTGGTGGATATTTCGTAGAGCCTACGGAAACGCCAAATCAGCCTCTAGGCTATAAGCTACGCACGCATTGTACTTCTAGAATATATGCGTTATTCCAAGACACGAAATTACCAAACAAACTTGTGCTACTTCCCCCCTTTGACCCACCGAGGAGGAGTGATCGAGGCCGTTTTATGTTCTTCGAGTGAGCACCAGTCGGGCCTGAAACAACGCGTTTGACATGACCGTTATACGTATTGGCAAGTTTTGTACCGAATTTCTTACTCGATTTGTTCTATCTATATTGAAAACCAACAGACTGCTGGCGTAATCTAGGCCAAGCTGCACTCTCAAGGAGACGAGAATGGTGACGAAGAAGCGATCCTCTTACGGCGTCGAGGCCAAGGCGTTCATCGACAACCCGTCCCACAAGGACCTCCGCCAGTTCACCGGCCAGATGGAGAACGCCCACACCACCGTCTTCGGCAACTACGACGTCTTCACCCGCGTCGACGCCAGAAGCACGGCCTCCACGTACATCGTCACCGACACGCCGGAGCAGCACCGTGGCCACCAGACGATGTCTCGCGAAGAGTACGCCCACATCGTCGAGATGCAAGAAA
>DAINDD010000023.1:0-38735 GCA_036732045.1 Chloroflexota bacterium | reverse complement strand
GTTCTCATGACCACAGTCTAGCATAATTAACGATAAATAAGAAGCACTACACTAGGTGTGCTTAATGATCACCCACGCGTCAAGCCTGTAGGCTGCTCGCTTAACATCGCCGACTTTAATGCGTTTACTTGGGGTGAGCGACAGTATTTGACAGGCGGCATGTGGAGCCGCCCTAAAGGTCGATTCGTCACAGCGGGTGCTCCGACAAGCATCTACCATCTACCCGTCTATGGTCTTATCGGCGATGCAATTTCTCACGCTCGCCCCGACGATTGCAAGGTTCATATCGTCTTGGATGAGCAGCGTTTGATGCAAGAAGGCGTGTTGCAAACGATCAAGGCCGCGCGCAAAGAAAAACTGCTAGAAGACCCCTCATCGCGGAAGTTGGGCGACGTATCGTTTGGATGTAGCCAAGCTCATGAGGGTATACAAGCAGCTGATCTGCTCGCTTACCTATGGCATCGCAACTACTCAGTCAAACTAAAGGGCCATCGCCTCCAAGCAACCTTGGCCATCTTGGGTGAGCGTTGGCATTTGGGAGTTCTCACGACTCCGAAACTTGAATACATTTTGGCGAAGCTACCTTCGGAGCAGCGTGCCAAGGTCAGGGCGGTGAAATCGCCTGCCGAAATACAGCGATCTAAGTCAAAGGCGAGATGATCTTGCCTTCTGATCGCGTACGTTACTCTTTGGGGCGCGAACGATTTACCAACGAACGAATGTCATGCATCGTCAGCCGAGGCTAGAAAGCCTCGGCTACACGAATGATCACCCGCCTGGCTGCTCTCGCCCGCTGTTGCGGGAGAAGGGTTGAGGGCGAGGACATTCCGCATCCCCCAGACCGGCGTGACGACGAGCCAGAGGCCCGAGGCGATCATCACCAGGCTCGCGGCGACAAGGGTCATGCGCAGTCCGATGACTTCGCCGCAGACGCCGCCGGCCAGCGCACCGAGGAGCATCGCCATGGTGTTGCTCACGCGGAAGCCGGACGACACGCGGCCCAGCAGCTCCGCCGGCGTGATCGACTGCTTCAACGTCTGGTGATTGACCTGCCAGACCATGTAGAGCCCATCGCCGAACTGGGAGCCGATCATCAACGCAAGGGCGATGATCGAGGCGTCGTGGGCGGCCGGGATCAGCAGCATCGCCACGCCCATGCTGGAAAGGCCCAGCATCAACGCCGGACCAAGGCCGAGGCGTGCCGCCACGCGACCAGCAAACGTCGCGCCGATGAGCGACGTAACGCCGCCGACTGCCCAGGTCATCCCGAGCACTCCGGGATCGAAGCCGAGCTCACCGGCCGTGTAGAGCAGGAACACCGCGCCGAACATCCGGAAGGCGAACCCGGAGATGTCGTGCGCGATGAGCGTGGAGCGCAGGATCGGGCTGCGCGCGATGGTGCGGCCGCCTTCGAGATCTCCTTGCGCACGCCTTCGCGGCCTTCGGCGGGACGCGGTGCCGGCTCCGGCTTGTGGATGACGATCAGCGCTGCCGCGGACGCCAGGAAGGAGAAGGCATCGCAGAGGATGGCGATCGGCGCCGTCAGAAACTGCACCATCCAGCCTGAGATACCGAACCCAGCCACCTCCGCCACCGATGGGCTCGCCGCCATCTTAGAGTTGCCCTCGAGGATGTTGTCCTTCTCGACGAGCGTCGGAAGGTAGGCTTGGTACGAGACGTCGAAGAGGATCTCGAACGTCCCGACGGAGAACGAGACGACGAACAACTGCCCGATCGTCAGCACGTCGAACGCGTAGGCGATCGGAATCGTCAGCAGGCTCGCGAAACGGCCGACGTCAGCGATGATCATCAGCGGGCGCTTGCGAAGGCGGTCGACCCAGACTCCGGCGACAAGCCCGAGGAAGACGTCCGGGACGAGGTGAACGGTGGCCATCAGCCCGATCTGGAGGGCGTTCGCGTGCAGCACCAGCACGGCCGTGAAGGCCAGCGCGGAGTTGCCGACCATGTCCCCAAAGACGGAGACGGTCTCGCCCGTCCAGAGCTTGAGGAAGTCCGGGTGCCGCCAGAGGCCGGCGCGCTTAAACCGCATGAGTCATCGCATACGTAGCGGCGCAGCATGCCTGCGCCGCTAGGCCTGTTATCCTTGCCTCTTCAGCTTTCCGGTCTTCTTCGCCCAGCGCTCCGCCACCGCAAAGAGCAGGATGCTCCCCGGCAGCATCAGCGCCCCAAAGCCGGCCAGGATCGCCAGCTTATCGGCGTTGGCCGAAAAGCCGTCGCCGTTGATGATCGCGCCGCGAATGCCCTCCAGCACATATGTCGCCGGCGAGGCGTGCGAGAAGATGCGCAGCCACGGCGGCAGCACGTCGATGCTGTAGTAGACGCCGGAGATCAGCAGAACAACCGCCTGCACCATGAACGACATCTGCGTGCCGCGCTCGGGGTAGAGCAGCGGCAAAACGCCGGCCATGATGCCCAGGCCGGCGATGGAGATGCTGCCGACCGCGATCACAGCGATCGCGCTGGGCCAATCGGCTTGCCCTAAGGCGACGTGAAAGAAGGGCAGCGCGATCAGCAGGATCAGCGTCGTTCGCACCGTCGCGTGGAGAACGCCGAACGTGGCCATCCCCACCAGGTGCACCCAGCGGGGAACCGGCGCCATCAGCGTGTGCTCAATCGTCCCTTCCCAGCGCTCCCAGGTGACAACGAGGCTGATGTCGTCCAGTACGGCCGAGAGGTATGCCCAGACGAGCGTCCCGAGCAGCAGGAAGAGCACGAGCTTGCTCGCCTGGTCGTGTGTGGCGAGTCCTTCGTGCTCTGCTTGCTTGGCGATGAACGTGATCGCCAGAGTGTTGACGACGCCGTAGACCAGCCACACCAGCTCCCAGGCCCAGTAGCGTTTCCAGAGGTTAGTCTGCCGCTCCACGAACGCCCAGGCCAGCGTGACCGGCCCGGGGTTCCGTGGAGCGGCGATTCGATTCGGTAGAGCAGTCATCGCGCCATCACCTCTTGCAGTATTTCGTCCTCGGCGATGTCCTTGCCGGTCAACGCCATGAACACGTCCTCCATGCTTATCTCTTCGACGGGCCGCCCGTTGCCGACCCGCTGCTTCAGCTCGTGCGACGTTCCGTGCGCCACAATTCGCCCGCCGGCGATGAAGGAGATGCGGTCGCAGAGGATCTCCGCCTCCTCCATGTCGTGCGTTGTCAGCAGGATCGTCGCGTTGTGATCGCGTTGCACCTGTTGGATGAAGCGCTGCACGTCCCGTTTGGAGCGGGGGTCGAGGCCGGTCGTCGGCTCGTCCAGCAGCATCAGCACCGGCGAGGTCAGGAACGACCTGGCGACGGCGATCTTCTGCTGCTGTCCGCGCGAGAGGTGGCTCATCGGCTCGTTCGACTTGTCCGTCTCGAAGCCCAGGCGTTCGAGGATATCCGGCACCTTCGTCCTGATTTCGTCGCCGGTCAGTCCGTACACCCGCCCGAAGAAGAGCAGGTTCTCGGACGTGGACATGTTGCGGAAGAACGACGGGTCGGCCGAGACGCGGTTGATCAGCGCACGCACGTTGCCGGCTTCGCTGACTACGTCGTACCCGAAGATCTCTACGGACCCGCTGTCCGGAAGCAGCAGCGTGCTCAAGATGCGCACCAGCGTCGACTTGCCGGAGCCGTTGGCGCCGATCAGGCCGAACACCTCGCCGCGCTCCACCTCGATCGAGACGTCGCGCAGCACGTGCGTCGAGTTCTGCTCCGGCGGTGAGCACCAGGGCAGCAGCCGGCGGGCGTCGAACCCGCCGCCGAAGTACTTGTTTACGTTTGCCGCCTTCAAAGCTGTATTGTTCATCCCAGTCCCCTCAATCTGTGCTGCTGCTGTTCGTCCCTCTCGCCAGTCTCGGCTCATCGCTCGCCTCCGGTCTGTCAGTAGTCATCGCTCTCGCGCCACGAAGGGTAAACAAAAAACCCACCGTGACTGCGCGTCAGGTGGGCTGGAATACGATCCCTTGAAGTCGCCTTAACTCAGTGGAAGAACCCTCCTGAAACGGGCGCACTCCGGCCCACGCAAGCACCGCCGTTAGGCGCGACGCTGCGCTCCCGGCGGCTGCTGAATACGATGATGCCTGTCATTTGACTAACGCTTTCTCCTTTGAATCTCGCGGCATCGTAACATCGGTGGAAAGGGCGTGTCAACGGGGTCCTTGATCAACGGCGTAGTTTTGTACACGCCCCACGATTGTTCTCCACCGATTCCAACCAAGATTAGGTCGAGGTGACGAATGCCAAGCAAGAAGTCTGGGCGTGCAAAGAAGCCAAGAACACAGAAGGAGTCCAGAACAGCCGAGGGACTACCGGCATCGTACGCAATTGGAGATTCGCTTGACTGGAAGTCGGGCTGGAATGAAGTAGAGCTACTCGTTGAGTTGCCGTTTTGGCTGATGGTGCCGGACTGCCGCGTCACGGTTGCCGAGGCCGGGCACGATTTTGATGTATCCATCATGAGTCGAGCGGGGAGATTCACGTACGTGAAGTACTGGATTCAAAGCGCAATTGCTTCGAGTTTGGAAACCTGCCGATTCCGCCTCGGAAGGCGCTCTCAGAATTCGCGCAAGAGACATCTGAGCCCTACGTCACGAGGAAGTGTAAGACTGTTCTAGCAATCGAATCACGATGCAATTCGGACGTGCTTGCGGCAGCCAGCGGGGACTCGCCAAGAAGGGGCAGTGAGGCAAATCTCTATATGCGGGCGTTGTGCTCTGCGCATATCGCAGTCGTTAATCGAGTCATCCGTCCGTATCGGCTCTCGACATATGATTACTTCGCTTACGAGGTCAGTCCTTGGGATGTGCCCATTTGGTTCGTTGTTCCGCACGGAGGTCCCCTGTTGCGGGTTTCGATGTTTGACTACGCGGACTGGGATTTCAAGCCTCACATGTTCAAGGGCAATGCCGAATCGGAATACGAGCTAATCGATTTGGATGCCTTTCGGTCGTCCTTAGAGGCGGAGTCAGGAGAGGGCGAAATCGAGTTATTGGACGCCCTGAACTTCATGGAACGGGGTGACTACTCGGGCGCGGTGAGAAGAGTCGCGACAGCGTTGGAGGCGGTTGTAGAGGCAGCTCTGAAGAGAGAGCTTCAGAAGCTCTACCCCGAGGCAGAAGTCGTGAAGAAACTGGAGGCATCAAAGAATGATTACCCCGGTCGAGTTCGTCAGTACCAGAAACTGAGCCTGCGGCAACTACCTGAGTTCCTCGACCGAGAAATGGATGCCACCAGAGATTTGAGACATCGAATCGTGCATAGGGCTTACCGGATCCCCTTCGCCGAGCGAGGTCAGGCACAACGTTCAGTCGATACTGGTCGCTGGATCTACAACTGGTTTGAAGAGTCGCCGGAACGTAACGCAGTACGCGAGAAGAAAGTCGCCCTCCGTTCTCTCGGGCGCAACTTGCCTGTCTTTGACGCAACAATCACCCAGAGCGGCGTCATCGTCCATGGATTCGGGGAGATATGACGTCCGAAGAGATTCGCTCACTTGTTCTAACGGCCCCATTTCAGATAGAATGAAGACACCCCGCATCGTAAGGAAGTAACCGCATGCCCGCACGAAACGATATCCGCAACGTCGCCATTGTCGCGCACGTCGACCACGGCAAGACGACGCTGGTCGACGCCATGCTCCGCCAGTCCGGGGTGTTCGGCGCGCACCAGGACCTGGTCGACCGTGTAATGGACTCGACCGACCTGGAGCGCGAGAAGGGGATCACGATCCTCGCCAAGAACACGGCGATTCACTACGGGCCTACCAAGATCAACATCGTCGACACGCCGGGCCACGCCGACTTCGGTGGAGAGGTGGAGCGCGGGCTAACGATGGTCGATGGCGTGCTGCTTCTCGTAGACGCCAGCGAGGGGCCGCTGCCGCAGACGCGCTTCGTTCTGCGCAAGGCGCTGGAGGCGGAGCTGCCGGTGATCCTGGTGATCAACAAGATCGACCGGGCGGACTCGCGCATCAAGCAGGTCGTGGACGAGGTGTACGAACTGTTCCTCGACCTGGACGCGCACGAACGGCACATCGAGTTCCCGATCGTATACACCAACGCCCGCGCCGGCACAGCGAGCCTCGACCTGAACGTCCTCGGGGAGAACCTGAAGCCCCTGTTTGAGCTGCTGATCTCGCACATACCGGCGCCGCAGTACGAAGAAGGCCACCCTTTGCAGGCCCTTGTCACCAACCTCGACGCATCGCCGTACGTGGGACGTATCGCGCTCTGCCGGATGCGCAACGGCACGCTGAAGCGCGGGCAGAACGTCGCTTGGTGCCGCGTGGACGGGACGATCGAGAACGTGAAGGTCACGGAGCTGTACGTCACCGAGGCGCTGGAGCGTGTGGCGGCGGATGAGGTTGGCCCCGGCGAGATCATCGCGATCGCGGGTCTGGCCGCCGTCACGATCGGTGAGACGCTGGCAGACCCGGACGACCCACGCCCGCTGCCGGTCATCCACGTCGACGAGCCGAGTCTGGCGATGACGATCGGCATCAACACCGCGCCGCTCTCCGGCCGAGAAGGCACGAAGCTAACGGCGCGCTTGTTGAAGAACCGGCTGGACCAGGAAACGATCGGCAACGTATCGATCCGCGTAAATTCGATCGACCGGCCGGACGTCTGGGAAGTGCAGGGGCGCGGCGAGCTACAGCTGGCAGTGCTCGTCGAGACGATGCGCCGCGAGGGGTTCGAGATGACGGTCGGCAAGCCGCAGGTAGTAACAAAGATGATCGACGGCAAGCTGCACGAGCCGGTGGAGCGCTTGTCGATTGACATCCCGGAGGCGTTCCTGGGCGTCGCGTCGCAGCTGCTGGCGGTGCGGAAGGCGCGGATGGAGCAGATGGTGAATCACGGGACCGGCTGGGTGCGGCTGGAGCACATCATCCCGGCGCGCAGCCTTATCGGCTTCCACACAGAGTTTCTGACGGAGACACGCGGCACCGGTGTCCTGCACCACGTCTTCGAAGGCTACGAGGCCTGGTACGGGGAGATCCGCACGCGTGCGACGGGCAGCCTCGTTGCTGACCGGCGTGGCTTGACGACAGCGTATGCGCTGAGCAACCTGCAGGACCGGAGCACCTTCTTCGTCGGCCCCGGCGTCGAGGTCTACGAAGGGATGATCGTCGGCGAGAACCCTCGGCAGGAAGACATGAACGTCAACCCGACGAAGGAAAAGAAGGCGACAAACATCCGTTCGTCCACTTCGGACATCGCTGTGCAGCTTACACCGCCGCAAGACCTCTCGCTCGAGCAGGCGCTGGAGTTCATCCGCGAGGACGAGTGTCTGGAGGTGACGCCTAAGAGCATCCGCCTCCGCAAACTGTCGCTGCAGCAGCACGACCGGCATCGCGCCCGCAAAGGCGCCGCTATGGCCCGCTGATCAGCCTGGCGACGCGGTCGGTGTCGCTGGCGCCAGAGCCAGGCAGCTGAACTCCGCAGCTTCGTGCCGGCAGGCAAAGTTGGGCGTAGGCGCGACGGACGTGCAAGTCACATCGTCGCCGCTGACTGCACAGTCGTACCAGGCGTAGCCGATGTGCGTCGGCAAGCACTCGACCATGTGGGCGCCGTTGTCGAAGCACTGGTATTCAGGCGCCCCGGCATTGGGCACGCAATCACCGAAGTTCGAGTCGACGAACGAACAACTGTAGTTCGGGAAGTCACTCGATGACGCCGTGCAGGCGGCCGAGTAGCCGTCCGCGCTGAAGTCGCAGCCGTATGCCGTTCCGGCGCCCGGCGTGCAATGCTCGAAGCCGTGGAGCGACTCGTTCGTATCAATGTGATAGGCGATCATCGCGAATTCGCAGTGGTTGATGCCCAGCGGGACCGGCGTGATGCCGGGCGTCGGCGTCTCCGTCGGCTCTAGCGTCGCCGTCGGGGTGGGAGTCGGCGTCTCTAGTGGCGTTGGCGCCGGCGTGGGGGAACCGAGCGAAGGACAACCGTCCGGCAAGTGATAGGGAATGCCCTCGATGAACTCAAGCAGGACGAGTGCGTCTGCCGCGTCGATGCCGCCGGTGCAATCGACGCCGGCCAGAGCCAGGCAGGCCGCAAGAGTTGGGACGTGAGCGATTACCTTCAGGAGAAGGAGGACGTCTCCCATATTGATCGTGCCGCCGCAGTCGACGTCTCCGGGCAGAACGGGCAGCGGTGTCACTGTGGGCACCGTGGTTGGCGGGACGTCCGTCGGTGTTGTCGAGCCGCCGGGAGACTCCGTTGGCGGCGGCGTTCCCCGGTCGGGCAGAGTTGGATACACGGCGTTCGTGTCAGACGGGTTTGGGCTGGCAGTGGGCGTCGGTGTCGGCGTCGTCGTCGTCGCCGGTGTCGGCGTTGGGATAGGCGTGTGTGCGGGCGTCGAAGTAGGCGTCGGCGTTGGTGTGGAGGAGGACGTTGGCGTTGGGCTGGTAGCTGGTGTCACGCTGGGTGTCGGCGGCGGTGTGATCCCGCTCATCTGAGCCAGTATGATCGTCCAGAGGTTCCCCGGCGGATTACATATGTCAGAGTTGGCAAAGCCGACGCCAGCTGCGTTGTAAGCCGGGTTGGCGATCACACTCAGGATGGAAGAATCAGTCTGCTCGGCAGCCCAGACCTCTGCAGCTGTGCTGTACCCGTAGACCTGCCAGGCTGTGTATGAACTCACACCACTGGGGTTAGGTAGGATGTAGCCACATTGAGCCAAACTGTTTATGCTTGCCGCTTGGGCGCTTGTGTCTAACGCGCTAGACTCAACCAGGGGCGGAACTCCGTGTTGAATCCGGTACTGGTTGAAGTCGCCGATCAGGACCGCTGTCTCGGAATTGCTCGCCCTCGCGTAGGAGCCGCTATCGTTGAAGACGGCGGTGCCTAACAAGAGAGTGAGAGAGAGCGTGGCTACGATCAGGCCGCTCCTGCGGATCAGGCCACCGTTCACAAACCGCCCCCGGTCTGCGCGGCGTTGCAGATGCGCACCTTGACACTTTGCCCGCTCGCCGGGTGGCTAGTCAACCTCGATCTGACGTCATAACTGAACATAACGACCGTCCAGAAAAGAGGACGACTCGATGGCCGAACGCGTTGACGAAGGGCGGTGAAGATCGGGATTACGACGACAAGGAGGAATCTTCCATCTTGCGCCGAACCTGTTTGTGGGAGCTAGATCAGAGGCTCTGCCTGGATCTGGCGCTCTTCCAGCGCGATCGCCTCACGGCTACTGCCGACGTGCGCCGTCTCGCGCAGCGGCGCCTCCCGCAATAGCCACGTGAGGGCGAAGGCAAGCACCGCCAGCGGCACGCAGGCCAGGAAGGCGATGTCCACGGACTTCGAAAACGCCTCGGCGACCCCGTGGACAACGTTTGGGGGGAGCTGATACAACTGCTCCGGCGACGCCATCAGCACCTTCGGGTCCTTGCCCTGCAGGTCCTGGGTGTTCACCAGCCGCGGCAGGTAGAAGCCCAACCGGTTGTCGATTATCGCGCCTGCTATCGCCACGCCGAACGCCGCGCCCATCGAACGGAAGAAGTTCGTCGCCGCTGTCGCCGTGCCCATGTACTGGTAATCGACGGAGTTTTGGACCGCCAGCACGATGACCGAGATCACCATCCCAACGCCGAGGCCCATCACGCCCATGTAGACGGACGAGGCCAGCAGCCCCGTCTCCGGATGCAATTGCGAGAGCATCAGCATGCCGATAGCCATCAGCCCCGTCCCGACGATCGGGAAGAAGCGATAGCGGCCCGTCTTGGAGATGTACTGGCCGGACAGCACGGAGCTACCGATCAGCCCCATCATCAGCGGCACCATCCGCAGGCCGGACATCGTCGGGGAGACGCCATTCACCACCTGCAGGTAGAGCGGCAGGAAGGCGATCGCCCCGAACATCCCCATGCCCACCATGAAGAGGACCGCACAGCCCACGCCGAGCGCACGCTCACGGAAAAGGCGCAGTGGCAGCAGAGGCTCCGGCGCCCGCAGCTCCTGGAACACGAAGAGGCTCACCAGCAGGATGCCGGCCGCCGCCAGTCCGATGATCCTCTCGGAGAGCCAGGCGTACTCGACGCCGCCCCAGCTTGCGACCAGGAGCAAACAGGTGACGCCTGCCACCATCAGCGCCGCGCCGGTGTAGTCGATCGAATGCTCGCGGCGGTGTACCGGCATGCGCAGGACGATCGTCGTCACGATCAGGGCGGCGATGCCGATCGGGATGTTGACGTAGAACACCCAGCGCCAGCTCAGGTGCTGCGTGAAAAGCCCGCCGACCAGCGGCCCGATCACGCTGGCGAAGGCGAAGACGGAGCCGGTGTAGCCCTGGTAGCGGCCGCGCTCGCGGGGCGGCAGGATATCGCCGATGATGGCCATCGCCATCGCCAGGATGCCGCCCGCGCCCAGCCCTTGGGCGCCGCGAAAGAGCACCAGCTCCGTCATGCTCTGGGAGAAGCCGCAAACCACGGAACCGGCAAGGAAGATGGCGATCGCCAGCTGGAACATGATCTTCCGTCCGTAGATGTCGCTCAGCTTGCCGTACAGCGGCACCGAAGCGGTGGACGTCAGCAGGTACGCCGTGATCACCCACGAGAGGTGGTTCAGCCCACCCAGCTCGCCGACGATCGTTGGCAACGCGGTCGCTACCACGGTCTGGTCCATTGAAGCGAGGAGCATCCCCAGCATCAGGCCGGAGAAGATAATCAGGATCTCGCGGTGCGACAGCTGCGGGAAGCCGCCCTCAGTCGCGAGTGGCGCCGTTTCGCGTGCTATGACCGCACCGCCTGTCGCGCGGAAGCCAAGTGGGGAGCGCCCTCACGCACTTTGGCGTTGGCGGCAGCCAGGTCTTCCAGCGCCGAGCAGATCTCCGTGAGCCGCTTGGCCGTCAGCGTCTCGAATACGTCGCGCAGGTAGGCGCGGCTCTTCTCGGCGATCTCCACCGTGAGCTGGCGGCCTTCGTCGGTCAGGCAGAGGCGGACGATGCGGCGGTCTCGCGGGTCCTCCCGGCGCTCCACGAGCCCCTGCTTAACAAGGCGGTCAGTGATGCCGGTGATCGTCGGTGGCGCCACGGCCAGCTCGTCGGCGAGCTCTCCCGCAGAGCGCTCACCATGCTCGATCAGCGTGAACAGCACCCGCGCCTGGGGCATCGTCAGCCCGCGGTCGCTCCACAGTTGGAAGCGGAGCGGGTCGAGGACGCGGAGCGCGCGGGCGTACGCGGCGACGGATCGTTCGAAGAGATGTGCGTCCACGGTGTAGACAGTTTAGCGCGTGCTAATATTTCGCACAACAGAAACTATCTGACGCCGGTTTTTCTTCAGGTCCTGTCGCCGATGGGGGGTATTGGTGATCGAGTCGAGTCCCGGTGACCAGTCGCAGATGTGGAAGGTCACCGCGGGCAGGCCCAACTGCTGCAGTTGAGAGCTGGCAGTGCGAATCGCGAGCTTGCGGTCAAGGAATGGCCCCCTGCGGCTGAGTTAGCCCATTAGACCCCGCGCCGGCGGTTCGCGGTCAACTACAGGCCGCGCGCCCGAGAGCTCCGTGCGGATGTGGATCAGACGGAGGACGTCGGCGCGGGTGATGAAGCCGACAAAGTTGCGGTTGCTGTCGATCACGGGCAGCTGGTGGATATTGTTCGTGGCCATCATCTCGAGCCCGCTGGAGATGTCGTCCTCCGGTGAGACGATGTGCAGGCGCTCTTTCGGGGTCATCACGCGAAACACACTGGTCGTTGGCCACTCCTCCGCCGGGATCGAACGGAGGTCGCTCATCGTGACGATCCCCAGCAGGTCGCCGGCGACGACGATTGGCACGCAGCGCTGGCCCTGGCCAAGGATGTGCTCGCTGACTAACTGGGCGATCGAGATGTCGGGCGGCGCGGAGACGAAGGAGCGGTTCAGCATCTCGCCGGCCTTCGCGCCTTGCAGCGTGTTCTTGAGCAGCACCTGCTGGTAGGCCTGCTCGGACGTGTTGCGCAGGAACCAGCCGATGACGATGAACCAGACGCCCTGGACGAAACCGCCGAAGAGGATCGAGGCCACGCCCAGCGCGATCAGCCCGAACGAGATGAACGTTCCGGACGTCGCCGCCCAGCGTGTCGCCTTGAGGACGTTGTGGCTGCGCGCCCAGAGTGCGGAGCGGAGCACTCTGCCGCCGTCCAACGGGTAGCCGGGCAGCATGTTGAAGATGCCGACCGCCACGTTGATGAACGCCAGGTAGCCGCAGACGGCGCCCGGCACGGACGTTTCTTCGTGGTTGAGAAGGAAGACCGCGAAGACGATTGCCAGGACGGCGCCGATCACGAAGCTCGTCAGCGGACCGACAATCGCGACGCGGAACTCGTCCTTCGCGCTCTTTGGCTCTTCCTTGAGCGATGAGACGCCGCCGAATAGGAACAGCGTTATGCTGGACACCGGCAGGCCCAGGCGCTTGGCGACAAGCGAGTGCGAGAGCTCGTGCAGCAGCACCGAGATGAAGAAGAGCAGCGTAGTCACCACGGCAGCCACCCAGCGCTCGGCCTCCGACCAGTCGTCGCCGCCGACGTCCTTGTAGAAGCCGGTGGCCAGCGACCAGATCAGCAGCACGAAGACAGCCAGCCAGCTCCAGTGAATCTGGATGTCGATGCCGGCGATACGGCCGATCTTGAATGAGCCGAGATTCATCTGGTTCGCTTGAAGCTCCTACTGATAGCATAACGTTGTTGGCGCGAGCCCGGACTGAAATCGACGCCTGCGAGCCACCGTGACGGCCAACGGACGCCGCGTTGACAAACTGCAATCGTAATCGCTATAAGGGACGTACTGTTAGCAGGGTGACGTTTACGGAAGGGTGTACCCGGCCCGCAGGGCCGTTTTGGAGGGGTCATGGCAGATACTAACTATTGGTCGCGATTGACCAACCGTCGCATAAGCAGGCGCACGCTCCTGGGCGCATCGGCAACGACGGCCCTCGGCGGCGCAGCGGCGATGATCGTCGGTTGTGGCGGCAGCAGCAACAGCTCTAGCAGCGGTACTGCCACCGGCACGCGCGCGCCTGTCGGAAGTCCGGTGGCCGGCGGCTCGATTACCGAGGGCCGCGCGGTGACGGTGCTCGGCATAGACCCGCATATCGACCTCACCGGCCTGGACATCGACACCCAGGTCTACCCCTACCTCTACGGCTGGATCCCCGGCCTGGAAGAACCGATCTTCAACAACCTGGCTGAGTCCGTTGAGCGCCCGGACGACGTCACCTTCATCTTCCACCTCAGGCACGGCGTCAAGAACGCGCCCTTCAACTTCGCCGGAGCCAACGACGAGATCACCTCGGAAGACGTCAAGGCCAGCTTCGTGCGGCGCGGCACGTCCGTCAGCGCGCCGGACAAGCGCTTTCCGCGCCTGATCGGCAACACCGACACCGCCATGGAGGCGGCGCTCCTCACGCCCGACCCCTACACATTCCGCTTCAGCACGACAGAAGTTTTTGTGCCGGCGCTGCGGGAGATGGCCAACCCCACCTGGGCGATCGTCTCCAAGAAGGTCATCGACGCTATCGGTGGCCGGGAGCTGACACAGGTCGGTTACGGCGCCGGACCCTTCATGGTGGACACATTCCGTGGTAGCGAGCGAATCGTTCTCAAGAAGAACCCCAACTACTTCATCGCCGGCAAGCCGTACCTGGACCAGCAGACGATCGTCGTCATCACGGACAACTCGTCGCTGATTACGGCCTTCAAGCAGGGACAGCACGATGTCTGCGGCGCTCTCCTCACGAAGGACGACAACGACGGGTTTGCTCAGGACTCAAACTTCGTCACCGCCAGGGCGCCCAGTCTCTTCTACCCCGTCGTACACATGAAGATGGTGCCGCCGTTCGACGACATTCGCGTCCGGGAGGCGATCGACGTCTCGATCGACCGGGACGAGATGCTCACCGTGATCCAGAACGGCGAGGGCGAGTACAACGGCCCGATCCAGTGGCCCCAGACGAAGTGGGCGCTGCCCGAACAGCAGTTGAAGGACTTCTACAAGTACGACCCGGAACGCGCCCGCGCACAGCTGACGGCAGCGGGCTACCCCAACGGTTTCCAGACGAAGATGAAGCTGCCGAAGATCACCGGCATCAGCCAGATCGCGGACATCGCGTCGCTCCTCAAGTCCCAGTGGGCTAAGGTGGGTATCAACGTGGACCTGGAAGAAGTGGAGCTGGGAACCTACATCGGCTCCGTGCTATTGACCGGCAACTTCCAGATGACATTCTTCCCGAACCTGCCATACGACGAACCGGACCGCCCGCTCAGCTTCTACTCCTCGAAAGGCGTAACCGGATCCGGAAACTGGAATAACTACAGTAACCCGGACTTCGACAAGCTCTACAACGCGCAGTCCAAGGAGCCGGACGAGACAAAGCGGAAGCAGATCATCACCGACGCCCAGAACCTGATCATCAAGGAGCACGGCCCCCAGCTGACGCTCACCGGGGGCTACCAGTACACCGCGCACTGGAACTACGTGCACTTCCCGTACGAAATCGACAAGGATCCTACTCAAACCTCGAACCCGTTCGGCGTCGACACCTGGACCGAGAAGGCGTAGGATACGCCCTCCCTGGGGATTGCCGTTCTAGATGCGCGAATATGTCGTTCGCCGCCTGCTCCTGATCGTCCCGATTATCTTCGGGGTCAGCCTGCTCACCTTCCTGGCGTTCCAGGTAATCCCGGGCGACCCGGCGCTCTTTGTCTGCGGCTTTGGGTGCACGCCCGAGACGCTGCACGACATCCGCGGCGAGCTCGGCCTCGATAAATCCCTTCCCGTCCAGTACAAGGACTGGGTGACCGGTGTGGTCCAGGGTGACATGGGCCACTCTTACCTCACCAAGCTGCCCGTCACCACAGAGCTAGGCAGGCGCTTCCCGATAACGCTGGAACTCCTCGTCTTAGCGCTTATCTTATCGATCGTGCTGGGCATCCCGCCGGGGATATTCTCCGCTGTGCGGCCGGGGACAATCGTCGACCTGCTTGTGCGGCTGGTCAGCGTCTTCTGGTTATCGGTGCCGTCCTTCTACCTCGCGATTCTGATCATTACGTTCGGGGCGACCTGGTTTGGCTGGTCGCCGCCGAACTTCGCCACGGGCAAGGCCGTCGGCTTCTTCTCCGATCCGGTCAAGAACATGGAGACTTTCCTGCCGCCGGCATTTGTCCTCTCCGTCGGCATCGCCGCGGTGATCATGCGGCTTACCCGCTCCTCAATGCTGGAGGTCATGCGCAACGACTACATTCGCACCGCGTACTCCAAGGGGCTTCGTGAGCGAGCCGTCGTCTGGCGCCACGCGCTGAAGAACGCGATGATCCCCGTCGCCACCATCATCGGCCTCCAGGTTGGCGGCTTGATCGGCGGCTCCGTCCTGGTCGAGTCGATCTTCGGGCTGAACGGGATGGGGAGCTATCTCATCGTCTCGATCGGCACGCGAGACATCCAGGTGGTGGAGGCGCTGGTCCTGATCTTTGCCCTGACCTACGTGGTCGTCAACCTCCTCGTCGACCTGAGCTATGCGTGGCTCGACCCGCGCATTCACTACGGATAGCCATGGCGCGTGAAGTCGCTGTCCCACTGGAGGCGCAAGAGGTAATCACGCCTCGCAAGCCCGCCTGGCGCCGGATTGCCAAGCTGGTGCGGCAGCATCCGCTGGGCGCGATGGGCGTCGTCATCGTCATCGTCCTGATCATCTGCGCGCTCTTCGCGGAATACGTCGCGCCGTACGATCCGCAGTTCATCGACCCGCACGCCCTCAGGATGGCGCCGAGCCTGTCGCACCCGTTCGGCACGGACCGCCTGGGCCGCGACGTCATGAGCCGTACGATCTTCGGGGCGCGCATCTCCATGTTCATCGGCCTGGTGGCGGTGTTGGTTGGAACGATGATTGGGACGTTCTTCGGGCTGATCTCCGGCTACTTCGGCAAGTGGATCGACAGCCTCATCCAGCGCGCCATCGACATGCTGCTCGCCTTCCCGGCGCTGGTGCTGCTCCTCGTCATCATCTCCGTGATCGGCAACGACGAATCCGCCTTCCGCAAGTTCTTATCGGCGCATACGCCGGTGCCTGACGGGACGTTCATCGGCATCCCTGTGTTCTTGCAGATCTTCGTCATGTCCCTCGGCATCGGCGTCGCCATCGCCGTCGGCACAGCGCGCGTTGTGCGCGGCGCGGTGCTATCGCTGAAGGAGAACGTCTACATCGATGCGGCCCGGGCGATGGGCGCGAGCGACGGGCGGATCATGTTCCAGCACATCCTGCCGAACATCATGGCGCTGGTGGTTGTCCTGGCGACAATCTTCCTGCCGATCGCGATCCTGGCAGAGGCGGCGATCAGCTTTCTCGGCCTCGGCGTCCCAAATCCGGTCGCGTCCTGGGGCTCCGACATGACCGGCCCCAACCAGTCGGACGCGGTTTCTCGCGGCATCTGGTGGGTGGTCTTCTTCCCGGGCGCCGGGCTGAGCCTGGCAGTGCTCGCCTTCAACATGATCGGCGACGCGATCCGGGACATCTCTGACCCACGCCTCCGCGGCGGCCGTGGCGGAGGCGGCGGTTCAAGGAGCGGCACCGGCTTTTAGCGGGGGGCCTTCCGGTGCACGGAGACAGCGTAGTCGCTGTCTGGCTGCCACGCCTCGCGGTCCCAGGTTGACCATCGCTCGGCGAGGGCGAGGCCCGCGTCCACGGCGATCTGGTCGTACCGCGCGAGGCTCAGCCGGTCCGGCATCAGCTGAAAGCCCGCGATCAGCACCCCGTCCGGCTCAAGGTGCCGCGCCATGTTCGCGGCCACGACGGCCTCGCTCCCCGGCTGCAGAAAGATCATCACGTTGCCGGCCATCACGATCGCCTCAAACGAACGCGAGAGGTCAACCGTCGCGAGGTCGGCCAGGCGCCAGTCCACGCCGGGCGCCTTACGCCTCGCCGTAGCCAGCATCTCCGGGTCGATGTCGACTCCGGCAACGTCGACGCCGCGACGGGCCAGCTCGCGCCCAACGCGGCCCGTTCCGCAACCGGCGTCGAGCACAGACGCCGGCGCGAACCCCTGGACAAAGTCTGCTTCGCCGTGGACGTTCTCCCCGGCAGCGGCGCGGCGTTCGTAAGTGGCGTCGTAGGCGTCGCCTGACACCGTCCTGGTCTCGAGCCAGCGGTTCGAGGCGTCGGTCAAACTACTGCCAAACCTGCAATGACCGGCGTGATCGCCGGCGTTGCTGTCGGGGGTGAGTTGCGGTTGGCGTCGGCGTAGCAGTCTCTTTGCTGGGGGAAGCTTAAGTGCGTGCCTTGAATCGGGCATCACATCCTGCTTCGGTGCGATCCGTCCATTCTAGCGCGATTTTCGCCCCAGCATTTCGAGTGCACCGGCACCACGCGCAGCGGATTGCCCGGTCAGACTGGACGGGAGGTCGCTCACTTCTTCATGACACTTCGTTTACACTACCCAGGTGCCGCCTACAATATTAAGCGTACCGATGAGTTCCGAAACGCAATGGGTCATCCTGCCGCGCCAGGCCTCTGGATGACGATCCTGAGCATTCTCGGGCTCGCGGTCCGGCGTCAGATCCCGGGTTTCGCTAGCACAACTTCGGGGATCGTTGGCCTCGCGATCATGATCACACCTCTGATCGTCCACTCGGGTGACCTCGAAGTGAACCCCCTCAGACGGGCTGCGTACGCGTGATTTCTCTCGACATACTGTCTCGATTCGTTCCAGGAGGCTACGAATACGTTCTACCGGTTGTTCTGGGCTCGTTGCTTATCATGGTGCTTCTCGGGACATGGATGTCGAGGTAGAAAAGCGGAGCAGTTTGAGAAGAACATAGCTGGTTAGGCGCAGCATCCGGCTGTCCCCGGGGAACGTAGTTCTTCAGTGATGTCAGTCTGATTACCGAGAGGAGCACTATGAATAAGCGTCTTTCCTTGCTTCTAGCATCAACAGGCCTGCTCATAGCTTTGACGATTGGCGCAGCTTGCGGCGGCAGCAGCAGCTCGACCACAACGCCAACGCAGCCTTCCTCCGCGACGACTGCACCGACCGCGACGCCTAAAGCGAGCACGGCAGCAACCAGTCCTGCGGCCGCCGCCAGCGCCACAGTGCTCACCGCGAGCAACGCCACCCTCGGCAAGACGATACTCGTGAACTCCACTGGCTTCACGCTGTACACGTTTGCCAACGACACTGCAGGGACAAGCGCCTGCACGGGAACGTGCGCTACCGTTTGGCCGCCCTTGCCGCCGGGGAACGGCACTCCAACGGGCGGCACGGGAGTAACGGGAACCCTGGCGACGATCACCCGCTCTGACGGCACGAAGCAGGTCACCTACAACGGAAAGCCGCTCTACACATTCCAGAGTGATGGCAGCGCCGGAAAGGCCACCGGTGACGGCGTCAACAGCTTCAGTGCCGCCACGCCGTAACGGTCTATCGAATACGTTTTGTCACTGGGCCTGATATGCCCAATCTCTTCTACCTAAGCGGATGATCCGGCCTGGGCCTGCCAACGATTCGTACCGCCCTGGTATGCGTGTTTGCAGATTGGCACGGGTCCAGGAGAAGTTTCGATAGAGAGCGGCGCCAGCACCCTCTAACGCGAACGGCGAGGACTGACGCCCACGATGCGTGCCGTCTTGCCGCAGGCACTCTGCTTGGAAGGCAGAGCGGTTGGAATTCTGGTCCCGGCGCGTTCGCGAGGGCAACTTCCGCCCACAAACGGGCCGTTTCGGGCATCTGACTCAGGCCGTGCTGAGCATCTGATTCAAAGTGTCGCCGAGCCTTGCCCAAGCCTTCTGACTTTCCCCGCGGTATCGGTATCGTGACTCTCTGCTTGGGAACATTGGGCCACGTGATTGTTGTTTGCGCGAACGCTGACTTCTTGATTTCGGCCTGTCTTGGCCCTCTGTCTTCAGAGACGGCGCCCACTATTCGCGGTGGCAGATCGTCAGCCACGATCCGCTGGCCATCGGCCGCCTACATTGTGACTATGCGTGATCGGCCGATTGACCTGTTCGGAGCCGGGTGTTCAGATACGGATAGAATTGTGCCGCCCACAAGGAGGGCTCGCCTATGCTACAACGTTACGTTTCTCCCGAACTTACTCACTTCGTGGGGAGGACATTTGACCAACCTAGGCAATACGAGCTGCTTAAACAGATCTTGGCCTCGGGGTGGCTCATGCACCCGCCTTACAACCCGAACTATGCTGGCAACCTCAGGGTCAACGTCGAAGCGAGCCTTTGCAGGAATGAAATGTACGTGCCAGAGATCGTGTGCTTCTGCGATATCCCGGTGGAGGATTTACGCATTCACATGCACAAGTACAGTCAGTTTGGGATCGCGTTCCGCAAATCGTTCTTGATAGCGAAGGGCGCTAACCCAGTGTTCTATCTCGCGAGGAACGGGACCATTCAAAAGCTAAAGTCGGACAGCGCCCTTGCTGATGTAGTCAAGGCCACGCCCGGCGACTCACCCGGCGAACAGCAACTGTTCGATCTCATATCTCGATGTGATCACTTCGACGCATCAGTCCGCGATCACAACACGCTCATGGATCAACTCTCAGAGGCAATCCTTAACAGTCCTGGCGTCGTCGGAGTTCCTCCGGAGTACAGAGCCCTTACGGAAGCACGACGTTTCATCGACTTTCACGCCATTAGCTTCTTCAAGTTCTTTGATGATGCACTGACCGACAATGATCCTGACAACTACTACATGGAGCGCGAATGGCGAGTGGTCGGCAACGTGAATTTCACGCTGAAAGACGTCGAGCGGGTCATTCTCCCAAGGGCCTTCGCCGCCCGCTTCAGATCGGAGATGCCGCACTACGCGGGGCAGCTCAGTTTCGCAGAATAACGAGTCGCCAGTGACGAACACCACTACGGCGCCCATCAGGCGGCCCTCTCCGTCTCGGCGGCGGGCGGTTGCTCGGGCTCGTAAGCGCGCCAGAGGTCAGCGTAGAGGTCCTCGTACTCGGCGATCATCGTGGCTAGCGTGAAGCGCTGCCGGAAGATCTCCCGGCTACGTCGCTGCATCTGCTCGGCGGCGTCTGGATGGCGCATGATCTCGAGGATGGCGTGGGCCAGGATCAGCGGATTTGAGGGCGGGACGATGAGGCCGGCCTCACCGCTGGGGAAGAGCTCCTCGTTACCGCCGGCGTCGGTCGTCACAATCGACCGGCCGAGGCCCATCGCCTCGAGCAGAAAGTTCGAGCACCCTTCGTGGTCGCACGAAGAGAGCACGGCGACGTCCATCGCGCCGATATACGGGGCGACGCGCATCTGGTGACCGGCGAAGATGACGCTGCCGTTCAGGCCGAGCACCGCCGCTCGACGCATCAGCTCGGCGCGCAGGGGGCCGTCGCCGGCGAGCAGGAACTTCGTGCCGGGGACCTCCGCGCGGACTATCGATGCAGCCTGCAGGAAGCTGGCGTGGTCATTTGCCGGCGTCAGGCTGGCGGCGATGCCGATCAGCCAGCTCTCGTCCAGCACACCGTACTCGGCCCGTATCGCTTGCCGCTCCGCCAGCGTCGTGTTTACGCGCTCCGGCGCCACTCCGTTGTAGATGACGCGTACCTTCTCGCTGGCGATGCCGCGGGAGCGGACGTAGCGGCGGCCGGCCTCGCTGTGGGGGACGACGGCGTCGGCGAAGCGCGTCAGCCGGTCTTCGAAGAAGCGGTAGAGCTTGTTTCCGAGGTGCGTGTTGAGCCGCACGCCGCAGCGCTCGCTGACGATCTTGACCGGCGTCCGGGCGATTATCGCGGCCAGCATGCCGAACGCCGTCGCCGGCGTCAGGAACGGCTGGATGATGTCGACCTTCTCGCGGCGCAACAGCCTGACGAGCTTGAACAGCGTCAGAAAGTCGAACTTGCCGAGCCGGTTGCCAAGCTGGTTAAGGGAGCGCAGCTCGACGCCGGCGCAGTCCCGAACGTCGTTCTCGAACGGCTGGCCGGCGTAGAGCGTGGCAACGATGACGCGGAAACGCTCCTGGTCGAGCCCGCGCGCAAGCTCGGCCAGCTGGCGCTCGGCGCCGCCGATGCGCAGGTCGTTGACCAGCAGGAGAACGGTCAGACGGCGCATGTTTCCCACTCGTCCTCGGCCTTGTCGCGCACGAGACGGACGGGCCGCGGTGGTTCAGGTGGAGGGTCTTCGACGGGCGTGTAGGGGCTCATCTTCAGCATGACGAACGAGAAGCCCCCGCGAATCCGGAGGGTCAGCGTGCTGTCGATGATCGGTTTGCCTGACAGCTCGCGGATTCGCGTGATCACGTTCCCACCGGCGTCTCACGCACGATGAGCTCGGCGACGACAAAATCCGGGTGCACGTTCAAGAATTCGCGCAGTCCGGTCAGGCCGTCGGCCGCCTCCATCGTCTCGAAGTTCTGGCCGCGCGGTAGGACGAAAGCGCCTCCAGTTGCACGCGATCACTATCGATTAGCTGGGACGAGCGTCCTGCTGATCATCGGTCGGCCCCCTCCCGGTGGGCATCGCTGACTGGCCAAAGGCGCATACCGGCTTCGGCGCCCGCGCGGCGTCAGCGTCGCCCTATTCAACTTCCCGTAACCGGTCACGTTACAAACAAGCTCGAAAACTCTTGTTTAGCGCAGACCCGCTGCGATATATTCGCGCCGGACATAATTCTCGGGTCGCCCCACGGTTGCCGGCATTCGTCTCCCGCTCCGAACAAGAGAGAACCGACCCGCCCCTGTCGATACCGGTACCTGCGGCCGTGCCCCTGCCGGAGGTCACACTGAAAGCGAGCCCCCGCCTCGCCTTGCGCGCTGATCGCGGATATAAGTTCACGCCCGCCTCCAAAGGCGTCTCCAGGTCGTTGCCGAGACCCCGGCGCGGCGCGAAAAAAGACGCCGCGGCTGCCGCCCCGGACGTGACTCGCTCAAAGCGAAGCCGCGCAAAGAGGAAAACCGCGCCTCTGGCCGCGTCGAGAGCGGCCTCATCCCGGCGGGCACAGAGAAGGGTCGCGAAGCTGGCCCGGGTCATGGCATCAGGCAGAGGCCGGTCCCCGAAGAAGCTCCCGCAGCCGGTGGTCGCGGCTCAGGCCGTTGCGGCTCTGGAGAAGGCAAGCGTTATCGATCCGGTGCAAGCGGCCCGGTCCGGCGCGTTGCCGTACATCCCGGCGATCGACGGCCTGCGGGCGCTGGCGGTGGCGGCGGTGCTTCTCTACCACTCGGGACTGGGCTGGCTGCCTGGCGGCTTCCTCGGCGTCGAAGTGTTCTTCGTGATCAGCGGCTATCTGATCACGTCGCTGCTGATCGCCGACCATCGCAGCACGGGGCATGTCAGCCTCGGCGGGTTTTGGCGAAGGCGGGCGCGGCGGTTGCTGCCGGCTGCCTTCACGCTGATCCTGGCGACGCTGGTATACTCGGTGATCTTTCTTCCGGGCGAGGTAGTGGCGCTGCGCGGCAACGCGGTCGCCGGCTTCTTCTACGTCAGCAACTGGTACCAGATCTTCCACTCGCAGTCCTATTTCGAAAGCCTGGGGCGGCCGTCGCTGCTTCAGCACCTCTGGTCGCTCGGCGTCGAGGAGCAGTTCTACCTCGTCTGGCCGGTGCTGTTCTCACTGGTGCTGGCGCGGATCAAGCCGCGCTACGCCTTCACGCTTGTCCTCGCTGGCGCTATCGCGTCGAGCGCGCTGATGGCCTATAAATTCGATCCGGGCAGCGACCCGTCCCGCATCTACTACGGCACCGACACGCGCGCCGGCGGCCTGCTGTTCGGGGCGGCGCTGGCGTTTGTGTGGCAGGCCGGGAATCTGCCGGCGAGGGCCAGCAGTCTGTTCCGGCGGACGGCGGACGTCTGGGGCGCCGTCGCGCTGATCGGCCTCATCTGCTTCGCGGCGACAATCAAGGAAACGGACGCGCTTCTCTACCGGGGCGGCTTCACGATCGTCGGGGTCGCCACGGCGCTCGTCATCGCGGCAGCCGTCCATCCGGACGCGGGCGGGCTGCGGCGGGTCCTTGGCCGGCAGCCGCTACTCTGGCTTGGCACGCGCTCCTACAGCGTCTACCTCTGGCACTGGCCGGTCTTCATGCTGACCCGGCCGGGGTACGACGTTCCGCTGGATGGCGTACCGCTGTTTGCGCTGCGGCTGGTGATCACGGCCGTTCTGGCCGAGGCTTCGTATCGGCTGGTCGAGATGCCCGTGCGCCGTGGCGCGATAGGACGCCTTCTGCAGTCGCTACGCCAATCGATTGGTCAGTTGCGGCGGCCGTCCCTGCAGCCCTCCGGGTTCCGCCCGCTGGCGGCGACGGGATTCGCAGGCCTGGGCGTAGTTTTCCTCGGCGTCACGGTGGCCGCTGCTGGCCCTCCGGCGCCGCCCTCGTACCTGGCGGTGGGTGAGGTGCACACCGTGGTCTGGTCACGGCCGGCGACGCCGAGCCCGAAACCCGCGACGGCGACGCCAAACGGCCTGACGTCCGCGCTGCCGCGACGATTGCCGATCCTGACTGCTTCGCCGACGCCGACGCCGGTGCCGGCGACGGCAACGCCCGAACGAGCAAAGCCGGAGACCGCCGCCGCCACGCCGCGGACCGAGCCGCCATCGCTGACGGCGGTTGCTTCGCCGCCGCCGCCTCTGGCCTCGCCGCCGCAGCGGGTCTTCGCGCTGGGCGACTCGGTGATGCTCGGCGCTGCGCCCTCGCTGCTGGCTGCGATCCCGAACCTGGAAGTCGATGCGTCCGTCTCGCGCCAGGTCTCAGCGGGGATAGACATCCTCTCCGCGCGCCGGGACGCCGGGACGCTGGGCGATGTCGTGATCATCCACCTGGGCACGAACGGAACGTTCACGAGCGGCCAGTTCGACCAGATGATGGGCGTCCTCTCCGGCGTGCAGCGGGTGGTCTTCGTGAACCTGAAGGTCCCTCGTGACTGGGAGAGCGGCGACAACTCGGTAATCGCGAACGGCGTCTCCCGCTACCCGAACGCAGTGCTGGTGGACTGGCACAACACGGGAGACGCGCACCCTGAGTTCTTCTACGACGACGAGATCCACCTGCGGCCGGACGGCGCTGACTCTTACGCACAACTGATCGCGCCGGACGCGCAGTAGGCACGGGCCGCGATCTCAGGGGAAGTGGGGCAGGCTCGACGCTTACTGGGTCTCCGCGCTGCGCGGCAGGCGCTTGTTGTCCAGCTGCCGCTCGTGCGGTAGCAGCCGTAGCTCGACCAGCACGCGAGTACCAACTCCAACGGTGCTTTCGATCTTGATGTCGCCGTTGTGAGCAGCGACCAGGTGACGCGCGATTGCCAGCCCGAGGCCCGCTCCTCCATCATCGCGTGACCGCGCCTTGTCCACTCGATAGAAACGCTCGAAGATGTGCGCCAGCGACTCCGGCGGTATTCCCGCGCCGGTATCGGAGACGGTCAAGTGCGCCTTCTTCTGCCTGTGTTGAACGGCCAGCTCCACGCGTCCGCCCGGGCTCGTGTACTTTATCGCGTTGTCCAACAGCGTCACGATCACCTCGCGCAGGCGGTCGCGCTGCCCCTGCACCCAGATGCCCGTCTCGGCGTTGACGTCGAGTGTGATTTGCTTCGCCTCAGCAAGAGCGCGGAGAGAGCGGCCGACCTCCTCCGCGAGCTCGTCGAGCGAGAGCGGCGATGGATTCACGACTGGGTGTCCGGCATCGACCTGCGCCAGAGTCAGCATCTGGCTGACAAGTTTGGCCAGGCGCTCCGTCTCGCTCAGGATGTCCTCGACCGCGAGGGCATCGTTCGGAGATTGTCCGAGCCGGCCCGCCTGCAGATGCTTTTCCATCAGCTCGGCATTCGTGCGAATCACGGCAACCGGAGTGCGCAGTTCATGGGAGGCGTCGGCGACGAAGGCGCGTTGCGAATCGACGGAGGTCTTGATCGGCCGCAGCGCCCGTCCGGAAAGCAGGTAGCCGCCGGCAAGCGCCGGAATGACACTGCCTCCGATCACGATCAGGAGGATCATCTCTAGCTGGGAGAGCGCGCTCTGTTCGGGCTCGACGCTCCGGCCGATCTCCAGCAACGCCTCGGTGCCGTCCGGGTCGCGGTGATACAGCACATAGATGCGCTGAGGCTGTCCGGTGGATGTCGATGTCTGGGCAACGGCTGAGCCGTTCTTGAGTGCTTCGGCCAGCGTATCCTTGGGAGCCAGTCCCTGCCTGTCGACATTAGTTGAAGTAGTGGTGACTGTACCCGACGTATTCGCCACTGCGTAGAAGTAGCCGCCGGGATCGAACTGGCCACTGCCGGGCGGGCCCGGTGAATCTCCATGGCCGCCGTTGTGATCGCCAGGATTGGTAAGGAAGGTTTCGCTCTGCGCCTTGTCCTGCAGCTCGGCGTCCACGCGATGATAGATCAGCGAACGCGTCGTGAAGTAAATCGCGACCCCGCTGACGACGAGAAGAATAACCAGCACGGCCGTGAAGACGACAGTCAAGCGCCAGCGTGCGACGGAAAACACTAGGCCTCCATTACGTAGCCAACGCCGCGGACTGCCTTGATCTCGACGGGGATCTTGAGCAGGTTGAACTTGCGGCGCAGGTACGTGACATACACCGGCACAAGGTTGGACTCCGGCCAGGAGTCGTAGCCCCAAACGTGGTCCAGGATCTGGGCCTGCTTCAGCACTCGTCCTTCGTTGCGCATCAGCACCTCGAGCAGGCCGAACTCGGTCGGGCTCAGCTCGATCGTCTGGCCGCCGTATTCGGCGCGGCGCCGGCGCAGGTCGAGGGCGAGGCCGGCGACCTGCAGGCGATCGCCGTTTTGCAAATCGATCTGCCGCCGGGTCAGGGCTCGCAGCCGTGCCATTAGCTCACTAAAGGCAAACGGCTTCGCTAGGTAGTCGTCCGCTCCAGCGTCGAGTCCGTTCACGCGGTCGTCAACAGCCACACGAGCGGTAAGCATGAGCACCGGAGTCTTGACGGAGTTCGCGCGGAGAGCCTGGCATACCTCGAAGCCATTCATCAACGGCAGCATGACGTCCAGGATCATGGCGTCGTAGGTATTCTGCGTGCCGAGCAGCAACCCCTGCTCACCGTCGTGCGCGACGGTCACGGTATGCTCCTCTTCCTCGAGGAGGGCTGTTATCGCGCGGGACAGCTTCCGGTCGTCTTCGATGAGTAGAATGTCCAATCTTGCGCAACCTTTCGTGGCCAGTCTCGCGCGTGAACATTAAAGAACGATTGACGCCCGTGCCGCGCGGCTCCGTCTCGGCGAGACTCCGGGATTGATGTCCCAGGTCTTTGGAGAAGTTTAACGCTGCTCCAAAGGAATGTTAACCAGAGCCCGCTAGCTTTGGTGTTGCGAGGCGCCAACGGGCCACGCCGAAGCAAGGAGAGCGAGAGATGAGCAAAGTCAGTACACGCAAACGAAACCGGATCACGCTGGCACTCGGAGCATTTTCGATGCTGACGTTCGGCAGCCTGTACGGGATCATCGCGACCAACGCCGCGGTCGATCAGTCCACGGCAGTCGTCGCCTCTGTCAACGGCACGTCGAAGACGACAGCGCTTGTCTTGACCGATCTGCCGGCAACAGCGATAACGGCCGCGCCGACCGCTGCTCCCGCCGGCAGTAATTCGAGCACCACGACGACGACGACGACGGTGGCGGCGACGCCGGTCTCGACGGCCGCCCCGGCTCCGGCACCGACAGCCGCACCCACGCAGGCCGCGACAACCACCCACACGACTTCGCGCGGATCATAAGCCGCACGAGAGGAGAGGAACATGCGTCCAGCGCTCGAAGACATTAGCACGATGGCCATTGCCGCAGTCGTCGCGGCGATCAGCGGCGTGGTCCTGATCGTGCTGATTCCGGTTGCGCTCGCGGTCCAGCCGGGAGCCCAGTTCGCCTGGTACGCCGCGAGGGCGGCGGGGATGTTGGCCTACGTCCTGGCGGCGACGTCGGTGGTCTTCGGCATCGCCACTTCCACAAAGCTGGGTAGTCGCCTGCTCGGCAAGAGCAACGTCGCGGACGTCCACCGCTCGCTCTCGCTGCTCTGTCTGCTGGCCATTGGAGCGCACACGCTCTTCCTCGGCCTGGACAACTACGCGAACTTCACACTGAGCGAACTGTTCATTCCCTTCGTCACCTGGTACCGGCCGATCTGGACATCGCTTGGAATCATCGCGGCCTACCTCGCGTTCGCGGTCTATGTTAGCTTCTACCTCCGGCCGGTGATCGGCTACAAGGCCTGGCGGAGCTTTCACTATCTCGCGTTCGCCGTCTTTGGCATGGGAACTGTCCACGGCATGCTGGCCGGCACGGACACTCATTCGGGCTGGGCCCTCGGCATCTACGGAATCAGCACCCTGGCCGTCCTGGTGATGCTCGCTTATCGAATCTCTCTGCGAAAGGAATCCGCCGCCCCGATACGAGTGGACTCGGCGCTTCGCCGGACCGCCGAAGCGAGCCCGGGCAACTGAGCACCGTTGCAAACGATTGGAGATGGCGCCCCTATGCCGGGCGTCCTCTCGGCCTTAGGGAATCGGCGCACCAACCGCCAGTGATCGTTCAGCAGCCGGCCTCATCAAGGCGGAGATTGGGACACTTTAACGCTACTCCAAACGGCCTCTCACCTGGCAGCCCTACGCTGCAAATGAGGAAGGACAAGAGTCCCGACAACCAGGCGAAAGAGGTGGCAACATGAAGATCAAAACCCAAATCATGACGGCGATCGCCGCGGCATTCCTCAGCGGAGTAATGCTCATGTTCGGCGTCGTCCAGTTCGTCGGAAGTCCCAGCGGGAGCTCGACAGTGGCCAACGCCGCGACGTCGACGACAACCGCTAGCGGCGGAATCAGCCAGGTGAGCGCGACCAACGGAACGCTGTCCGCCGCCGACATCTACGCCGCCGTGCGTCCGTCAGTTGTCGAAATCGACGTGACGGCCGTCCAATCCGTCGGCCGCTTTGGCCAGCGACAGACGTTATCGGGTACCGGGACAGGCATCGTCATCGATGCCAAAGGCGACATCCTTACGAACTACCACGTCATCGATGGCGCCCAAACGATCCAGGTCGTGTTTGACGACGGCGCGACCGTTTCAGCAACCGTGGCCGGCAGCGATTCAGCCAAGGACGTTGCAGTCATCAAAGTGGATCCGTCCGCACATGCCCTTGTGCCGGCGACTCTCGGCGACTCGACGAGCCTGAGAGTGGGTGATCCGGTCGTAGCGCTTGGCAATCCGTTCGAGCTTTCGGGCTCACTGACACAGGGAATCGTCAGTGGGCTGAACCGCACCTATGCGGAGAGCAGCCAGACTACGCTTACCGATCTCATTCAGACTGACGCCGCGGTCAACCCTGGCAACTCCGGCGGCCCCCTGCTCAACTCCCGCGGCCAGGTGATCGGGATCAACACTCTGATCGAGAATCCGACGGGCCAGAGCGTCAACGTAGGAGTTGCGTTCGCGGTATCGATCAACACGGTGACGCAGGAGTTGAGCACGCTGACCGGCTAGCTCGCCCCCACGGAACGGCCCGGCTTCCCGCAGAGACGGCCGGGCCTGACTGGGACCTCGCGCCGGCTCTCTTCGGATGCTCTCGTCCGAAGGGGCCGGCGCCAAACTTTCGGCTCGACGAGCCCAAATCTCTTGAGTTAGCGGTACCTCGCCGGCACGGCGATCCCACCTCGCGCCGAGCCTGGCTCTCCGAGCTGCTTGTTTGGAGATCCTTATGGTTCCTCCAAAGGCTGTCTAATTCGCGCTGCCTACTGTGGAAGAAGAGAAAGAGATAAATGAAAGGCGGTGAATGAGGAGCGACGACAACCGAATAAGCAACAGGCAAACCAAACGAAATCGATACCCACTAGAAAACGAAATCGATACCCACTAGAAAAGGAGGTGACAGATGAATAAAGTACAAAGCTGGACGATGGCAGGCATCGGTGGAGCGGCGCTGGTGATCGGCGCACTCATGGCAAGCGGTGCCATGACCTCCGCCCAAACCTCGACGGTCACGGCCACGCCTGCGGCCACCGCCCAGGCCGCGACCGCAACGCCGGCCGCGACGACAGCCCCGGCGGCAACGACTGCCCCGACGGCGACAACTCCCGCCGCAACCACTGCCCCGAGCACCAAAGTGAGCGGCTCGAACGAAGATCCGACTCACGAGGCCGGGGAAAGCACCGCGCGAGAGGCCGCGGAGGACTCCGGCCAGTTCGCGCCCGGCGGTGGCAACCACGCTCCCAATGAGGACCCCACCCACGAGTCCGGTGAAAGCACCGCGCGAGAGGCTCAGGAGGACGCCGGCATCGCCGCCACGGCGACGCCAAGCACGAGCGGCTAAGCCAACACAATAGGTCGAGTCACGGCCAGAAACGGCCCCCGGAAACTAGTCCGGGGGCTGTTTCTATTCGTAGCCGAGACACTGGACAGGATGCCGGGCATTAGAGAAACTTAACTTCATTCCAAAGTTGAGTTAACCCGAAGGCCCTACGGTGAAAGTCGGCTTGTTGGCGTTCCACGCCGCCGAGCTCGATCGAGATTCGCCGATCCGATACGCGATCAGAAGGAGATAAGCGATGAGCAAAACACAGAGTTGGGTGATGATGGGAGTATCCTCGATCGCCCTGGTTATCGGAGTACTGCTCGCCACCGGGGCGCTGACTTCGGCGCAAACCAACACTCCAACCACGGCGCCCAGCGCTACGGTTGCCCCGGGCGGGACGTTCAAGTCCAACGAAGACCCGACTCACGAGAAGTCCGAGAGCGCCGACCGTGAAGCCCAGGAAGACTCCGGCACTTTCCACCCGGGAGGCCGAGGGCACGGATCGAATGAGGACCCAACTCACGAGAGTTCGGAAAGCCCTGAGCGAGAAGCTCAAGAGGGCACCGGCCAGGCTCCCACGGCCAGCACAGCCCCCGGCGCTTAACGCGCTCACTCAGCAATCTACTTCGCGGGATAGACCGCTACAACGTCTGCGAGCTTTCGTGTCGTTGTAGCGGTCTCTGCTTGCTTCGCTGGGCGATGACTGGCAGCGGCCAGGGCAAAAATTTGGCGCCCCCGGCAGGATTCGAACCTGCAACCTACTGCTTAGAAGGTATTTTCGCCGATGCATGCTTCTACATCGCACTATCGCTCCTATTCCTGCCACTTTGGCGTATGCAAGCTGCTAACAATTAGGAGCACTGGCGGTCCTAAGGCGACCGGGTTTTGAGTGGCATTGCAGGGCTGGTTCAGGTCCGGCGGCGGCAAGACAGCGACACCTGAGCCCAGGCGCCTGTACGCGATCTCACCCTCCTAAAAAGCATTCAGGTACGCCGCTCCGATGCCTCCGAACCGCGCTCTGCTAGAATTGCAGTCACTTGTCTCGCCTCTGCTCGAACATGCGATAAGGCTGCCCCACCACATTGCTGTGCTATTCCTGCAACCACGATAACCGCGACGGTCAGCGCTTCTGTACCAAGTGCGGCGCCACGCTGACGCTTGTTTGCTCGTCGTGCGGCGCTGGAGCCGAACCGAACGAAAGCTTCTGCGGCGCCTGCGGCAAGCCGTTGTCCGCGGACTCCGCCCCCGCTCGCACGCCCACGCCCCAGCCGTCACCCGCCCTCCCCGCCTCTTTCGCCGGCGGCCGCTACGTCGTAAAGGGCTTCCTCGGCGAAGGCGGCCGCAAGAAGGTCTACCTCGCGCACGACGAGAAGCTGGACCGCGACGTGGCGTTCGCGCTGATCAAGACCGAGGGGCTCGACTCCGACGGCCTGGCCCGCGTGAAGCGCGAGGCGCAGGCGATGGGTCGGCTCGGCGACCACCCCAACATCGTGACCGTGTTTGACACCGATCAAGAAGGCGCCGAGCCGTACATCGTCTCGCAGTACATGTCGGGGGGCGACCTCGCCTTCGCGCTTCAGCAGCGCGAGAACCACCGGCTGCCGATCGAGGCGGCCGTGCGGGTCGCCGAGCAGGTGTGCTCTGGTCTGGAGCACGCCCACGCCCGCGGGATCGTGCACCGCGACCTGAAGCCGGGGAACATCTGGTTCGACAGCCCGGGCGTGGCCAAGATCGGCGACTTCGGGCTGGCCGTGGCGCTGGACCGCTCGCGCCTGACGATGGCGGGGATGATGGTGGGCACGGCGAGTTACATGCCGCCGGAGCAAGCGATGGGCGGCGAGACAACGTACGCCAGCGACCTCTACGCGCTCGGCTGCGTGCTCTACGAGATGGTCACCGGCCGGCCGCCGTTCGTCGGCGACGATACCGTGGCGGTGATCTCGCAGCACGTGAACACCGCACCCGTCGCGCCGACGTGGCACAACGCGGAATGCCCGGCAGGATTGGAAACGCTGATCCTGCGAATGCTGGAGAAGGATGCGACGCAGCGTCCTGCCAGCGCCGCGCAAGTACGTGAGGCTCTGGCCTCGGTCTCGCGCGGATCGACGCCGTCTCCCCAACCCGGCGTTGAGACCCCCCAGGCCGACCAGTCGAATCCGATCTACCGGCGCACGTTCGTGGGCCGCGAGCCGGAGTTGAAGCTACTGGAGAAAGCGTTCGACAACGCGCTGTCCGGGCAGGGGTCGCTGCTGATGATCGTGGGCGAGCCGGGCATCGGCAAGACGACGATCACAGATCAACTGGCGACATACGTCGGCATGCGCGGTGGGAAGTCGCTGGTCGGCCACTGCTACGAGGAGGGCTCGCTCTCGCTGCCCTACCTGGCTTTCGTTGAGACGATGCGGCAGTACGTGGCCCAGCAGGACGGCGAGCAGCTCGCCAAGCAGCTCGGCTCCGGCGCGGCTGACGTGGCGCGGATCGTCTCGGAAGTCCGCGACCGCGTCACCGTGGAGCCGTCCGCAGCGTCAAGCCCGGAGGAGGAGCGCTTCCGGCTTTTTCAGGCTGTCACCGGCTTCCTCCGCAACGCCTCCGGAGCGCAGCCGCTCTGCCTGGTGCTGGAGGACCTGCACGACGCCGACAAAGGAACGATGGAGATGCTCGTGCATCTCTCACGCAACCTGGCGGGCGCACGCATCCTGCTGGTCGGGACGTACCGCGACGTCGAAGTCGACCGCACGCACCCGCTGTCAGCCGCGCTGGCGGAGCTGCGGCGGATCGAGAGTTTCCAGCGCATACCCCTGCGGGGGCTGAGCCCGGACGAGGTGCGGAGGATGCTCTCCAATATCGCTGGACAGGAAGTTCTTCACGAACTGGCGGAGGCGGTGTACCGGCAGACCGAGGGGAACCCGCTGTTCATCCAGGAAGTGATCCGCTACGCGGCGGAGAGCGGGATAATCAAGCGAGAGGGCGGCCAGTGGGTGGCTGCGGGGGGGCCGGAATCGCTGCTCACCCAGATCCCGGAGGGACTCAAGGACGTTATCGGACGCCGCTTGACCGGGCTCAGCGAAACCTGCAACCGGGTCCTCAGCGTCGCCTCCGTAATCGGTCGCGACTTCGCAGTCGATGTGCTACAGCGGGTGGGTGGCATTTCGGAAGACGAGTTGATGTCCGCTCTGGAGGAGGCGATGCGGGTCTCGCTGATCGAGGACATGAAAGGCGGGCGGGCGGCCCGCTACCGCTTCACGCACGCCTTTTTCCGGCAAACGCTCTACGAGGAGATGATCGCGCCGCGCCGGTTGCGGATGCACAACGAAGTCGCGAAGGCGCTGGAGCAGCACTATGAGGGACGGCTGGAGGAGCACGCGGCGGAGCTGGCGGAGCACTTCTCCCACTCCTCAACGGAGGAAGACCTGCGAAAGGCTGTGGAGTACGGTGTGCTGGCGGCCGCGCGCTCCGCGTCGGTCTTTGCCTACGGCGAGGCCGTCCGCTACCTGGAGCAGGCGCTCGAAGTGCAGGAGGTGCTCGATCCGAAAGACGGCGAGGCGCGGCTCGAACTCCTGGCGAAACTGACCACCGCCTTGCTTTCTGCCGGCGAAACCGAGCGAGTGCTAACAGACGTCGGAAAGAGGGCGTTCGACCTGGCCGCCTCGCTCGGTCGGCGCACAGTTGCTGCGCGCATAGCGGAGGCAGCATGCTATGCGCTCATCTATTCACAGGGCAGTCTCTCCTTTACAACCCCCGCCTACCGCGAATGGTGCGAGCGCATGGACGGGAACGCAGAACCCGAGTCGCGCGAACGGGTGATGGCCGACGGCTTCATGTCCTGGAGCTACTGGACTGCCAAACAGCCAGAACAGTGCTGGGATTTGCGGAGGCGAGCGCTGGACCTGGCCCGCCGCCTCGGCGACCCCGAAGCTCTTACTTACGCGACCTTCTGTTTCATCCAGGTCGGCGGACCTCAGCGGTGGGACGCGGAGCGGTTACAGGTGGCGCAGGAGCTAAAGGACATTCCGCGGACCGGGCTGGCGCCGAACTTGGCATCCCAGTTTCTCTACTCGCTAGGAGCGCTCTTTGCGAGCGGCGGTGATCCAGCTTCGGCTGACCGGTACTGGAGCGAACTGGACAGCTACGCCGAGCGCGTTCCGGAACCTTATGTGTATACGTGGCAGAAGTTCGGCGAGAGCCAGCGATTGCGTGGGAAAGGCGAGCTGGAGAAGGCGGTGGCGGTGGCGCAAGACGCTGCGGCCAATGCCGCCGCCAGAGGTATCGCTCTCTGGGGACAGCTGATCAGTGGATGGACCGCCTCCTGGACGCTCGATTTCCTTGGGCGGTTCCAAGAGATGGAGTCTTTGCAGTGGGTCTGGCCTAGCCTTCCGTTCGGGGAGGCTGTTGTGGCCCATCAGTTAGCAGCAGCGGGCAAGACAGAAGAGGCACAGCGGCAGGTGCGGCGGATCATCAGCGAGCAGCGCATCGGAGATGTGGACGATTGGGCAATTGACAATACGCTGAACAACCTGCTCGACGCTGCTGTCCGCGTGGGTGATGTGGAGTCGACCGCGCTGCTCTACAAGCGATTGGCAGGAGCTGAAGATTGGGCCGTCTTCGCCGGTTTCACGAACGCGCGACTGATGGGCATGGCGGCTCTCCTCCTCGGCGATTCGGCCGCGGCGCGCAAGCTTCTGGAGACTGCTCTGGAGGTTGCGCCAAGAGTTGGGGACAGGCCCGAGGGCGCACGGGCACACTTTGGATTGGCTCGCGTGCTGTTCGAGCACTTCCCGGAGGAGCGGGCGGCCGCGGCTTCGCACTTGAACACCGCGACGCATGAGGCGCAGGCGATGAAGATGAAGCCGCTGCTCAAGGAGTGTCTCGAGCTAAAGCTGCGCTTCCAGGGGATTACCTCCACGGACGTCAACACATCCATCGACACGGTCGCGCGCGTCGTCGAGGCGGAGAAGCCGGACCTGCGCACGCACGCCGCGCCGGACGGCACCGTCACGATCATGTTCAGCGACATCGAAGGCTCCACCGCCATGGCTGACCGCCTCGGCGACGCCCGATTCATGGAGGTCTTGCGCGAACACAACGCCATCATCCGCGAGCAGGTGAAGGCCCACGGCGGCTTCGAGGTGAAGAGCGAGGGCGACGGCTTCATGGTCGCGTTCCAGTCGGCCGGCAAGGCGCTGGCCTGCGCATCAGCCATACAGAAGGCGCTGGCCGAGCGCAACGCCCGCGTAGGGGCGCCGCTCGGGGATCGGGGCGACGCGGGGGGTGCTGCGCCCGGGGCCGGGGCGGGGGAGAGGGTCATGGTCCGCATGGGCCTCCACGCCGGCGAGGTGATCAAGGAAGGCGAGGACTTCTTCGGCCGCAACGTGATCATGGCCGCGCGGGTGGCTTCGCAGGCACAGGGGGGCGAGATACTGGCCTCGGGCGTGCTGAAGGGCTTGTTGCGGGGTCGGACGTGACGTGGGGGGACAAGCGAACGGTGGAGTTGAAGGGCCTGTCTGGGGAGCATGAGATCTGGGCGGTGACTTGGAGTTCGTTATGAGATGTCCATCTTGCGCTCGCGAGAACGCCGATGAATCGAAGTTCTGTAGCCAGTACGCAACGCCCCTGTGGCAGGAGTGCGCCTGTCCAGCCTCTCCGAATCCTCGGTAAAGATCGTCGTACCAGAAAGTCCTCTGATCATGGCCTCCTCCTCATCTGTTTGAACTTAGATGAGCGCTGTAGACCCAAGAAAGGGGAGCCTGGAGCGGGAGACGGGGATCGGCCGTTGGCGCGCTTAGCAAGGAGGACGCTCTGGGACCGACTCTATAGAGATGGCTTGTGTTGGGCACTCCCGCACGCAAATGGTTCAGCCGTTGCAGTGATCCGCCGGAACGGGCGCCACCATCATCCAGTCGTGGGTCGCCCCGCGCCCCGGGGTGGCGCGAAGGAACGTCGCCTCAGGCCCAGGCCCGTGATCGCGTGTCATGTCGAGCGTGCGGATGGGACAGACGTCCATGCAGATCCCGCAGTTAATGCACGCCCCATCGTCGACCGTGACGGCGAATTCCTTGGCCATCACGAAACCGCCGCGGCCAATGGCAGAGCGCGCCACGATGATCTTTGACGGCAACGACTGCCATGTCGTGCTCGATCCCATCGCGGAGGAACGGCTTGCCTGGCAGGGCGCCAGCCGCACCGGTCTCGCCGTCTAACCGTCGCCGCAAGATGCCACGTTGGAACGCTCCTATGTGTCAAGCGACGGCAGCGAGGGCTGTAAACGACGCCGGGCAGGAACTCGGCCAATGGCGAGGGCCCAACAGCGCCGCTGGCTGGCACCAGCTAACCGCCTGGCTTGTGACTCGAACTGACCTGCGAGTAGTGCTATGCGCACCCGCTCGGGCCTCGAGAGGCCGCTTGACAAGGAACAGGCCGGCCCGTAGCATCCAGCCCGGTCGCAGGTCTGGCAGGCCACGCCCCTCAAGGAAACGCCACTCGTGCGGCTGAAGCCTGGTTCATGGATTCTCTGGTGCCTTTGATTGGTAGATTTCAACTGCCGTGGTTGGGCGTGGTTGCAGCGTGCACCGCTGTCATATGCGGGGCATCGGCAACCGCGTCGCCCGTACTGGCTCAGCAGGCGAACATCTCCATCACCGAGCTCGACTGTGACGCCAATCCCGAACGCGTGGTTCTCTCCAACAACGGTGATGCGTCCCTCGACCTCACTGGTTGGCGGCTAGAGAGCGACCCTCCCGACAAGGAGGCGTTCTCGCTGTCCAGGATTGGGACGCTTGGGCCAGGACAGTCCGTGACGATAGAGAGTGGGACGGGTGCTAGCGGGTCGTTCGTTTGGTCAATGGCGTTCGTCTTTCGGGACGACGACCCCAGTGATTACGCCCGCGTCGTCGACAGCTCAGAGGAAGCGGTGCAGGAGGTGACCTGCGCCACGGGCGCGCCGACGCCAACGTTCTCGCCAAAGGCCACCGCTGTGCCCGCCAGCCCTGTCGTCTTTGCCGGTACCCCGGACGGTGGTGGGCCGCCAGCATCGTCGAGTACGTTCCTGCCCGGGCCATTGGCTATTGCCCTCGGCGGCTCGATGGCGGCTGCGGGGTTGCTGGTGATCTTCCTGTCGGTCCCCGCGGGTTACGTTTGGTGGCGGCGGGACCCTAGCCCGCAAATGGCGACCGTGTCCACCTCTGAGGAGGCCAGCTCGCATCGCTGGCTGACAATACGAGGAGCTGGGGCGTTGACTCTCGTCGCCATCTTCGCGGTGGTCTTCATGATTCACATAACAAGCGCCCGCCGGCCCGCAGCCAGGTTCACGCGCCGAGCGCCGGAGCAACGCTGAGCGGGGGACGCGCTTATCGTATCCGCTGGGTTATGCCACGCGGTTCTCCCTGGCAGCCGCGAATTAGGGAGTCGGACGGACGTCAAATCGCACCGGCGAACTCCACGAAAACTCACACATAGCGCGGCGTTCAAAACCGGCAGATTTTGTATCTGCCCGTCTGTGAGATGGTCAGCGACGGTCGTACAGACGGTCGACCGGAGAGAATCGCCGGTGGGCTTTGAGTGCCCGCGTCGTTTCGGTGGCTTTCGTGTAGCGCCTCAACATCTGCGGGCTGTCCCACCCGGCCAGGGTTCGCAAGTCTTTCGGATCGCCGCCTGCATCTAGAAAGGTGATGGCGAACCCGCGGCGAAACGCGTGCATACCGCGGAAGCGCAAGCCGGTAACTCGCAATAGGAGACGACCGCCTAAGTAGTCAAAATGGCGCCCCCGGCAGGATTCGAACCTGCAACCTACTGCTTAGAAGGTATTTTCGATAATGCAAGCTGCTAAATCGCACTATCGCTCTTATTCCTGCCCCTTTGGCGTATGCAAGCTGCTAACAATTAGGAGCACTGGTGGAATGAAGGGAGCCTTCAGCGGCCCCTCCTTGAGTGGCATTACAGGTCAGCTGATCTGCCTCTCCGCACTCCTGGATCGCTCGTCAGAAGTGGCGGCATCAAGTTGATTGGATGTCTTGGAACCGGCGACGAATAGTCAATAACCACACATAGCGTTTGGCCGAAACCGGTATGATGGTGGCCATGCGAAAGGGTCAAATAGAGGTGAATGATGCCTGACGACCGCTTCACGGTGTTAGACGAAGGACGAGCGAGCGTGGTGGCCACCGCTGTGAGAGAGGGTCGGGTCTTTCTGGCAGAACCCGATCTGAAAGCGGTGTTGGGTTGGGAGCTTAAGCCAGAGGGGCTGTGCCGTGGGAAGGTCTGCATTCCGACGACCGGCACGGAGCTCATGACTGACAACGGCGTCGACCTGGTCGCCTTAGCAGATATGCTCGATCGACCGATCATCGTCGACTTCGACGAGCAGGCCGCATACTTGGGAGCGGCCGCGAGCGAACGGGCTTCGGCGCTAGCTTCTCTTGAGGCCCCGGACTTTACATTGCCCGATCTGCACGGGCGACCGCATTCGCTGTCCGATTACCGTGGGCAGAAGATACTGCTGGCCGCCTATGCATCGTGGTGAGGGTGCCGCTATGACCTGCCCGTGTGGCAGGAACTCTACGACGAGCTGAAGGCTCTCAACTTCACAGTCATCACCGTTGCTATGGACAAGAGCGCTGACGACGCGTCGCCGTGGATCGAGGCCGCCCAACCCAAGCACCCCAGCCTGATTGACACTCAGCACTTAGTGGCAGACGTCTACAACATGGTAAACGTTCCAACAATCGTCTGGATCGACGAGCGGGGGCGGATCGTGCGCCCCAATGACGTCGCGTTTGGATCAGACAGGTTCAGGGCGCTCACCGGTATCGACTCGACAAGACACAGGGACGCTTTGCGAGCCTGGGTCCGCGGCGAGGCGAGCGTGTTCTCCGAGCATGAAGTGCGCTCCTTGCAGGTTCTTCCAACGCGCCGTGACGAGGAGGCGCGGGCGGAATTCGGCCTAGGACTATGGCTCTTCGAGCAGGGTCGCACGGAGGCCGCCGAGCGTCATTTCTTGAGGGGTGGTGAGCTTGCCCCCTACGACTTCATGATCCGCCGTGGATCATTGCCGATCCGCGGGATCGACCCGATGGGTCCCGAATTCCTCAAAATGATGACCGAGTGGCAGGCCGCCGGGCACTCCTACTACAAGCCCTTGCCGGAGAAGTAAGTGGCATAGGCCAGCGGAATTGCTCGTTGCGAGTTAATGTCCAGCGCATTTGTGGCGGCGTGTTGATCGGGTAGACGCTTCCTTCACTAAGCAGACGTAGTGGTCGCCGTTGGCGCGGAGTTCCTACCCCGGCGGAAAGTACTCTTCGTACTCGGTTCAGCGAGCGGATCTGGGCGCGTTCCCGCCGGCGCCCGCGAACCAGGCGCGAGGCAGGATCGTGATGACGGCGGGGGGCTGGCGTATACTTGCCCCGAAACGGAGGCGCCCCCATGACCACCATCCACACATCTGCCGAAATCGTTGAGCGGGACGGAGTGCTCGTCGGCCCCCTGCGTGAGCCTCGGAACCTCGCGGCGAACGTCGCCGGCAGCATCCACGACGACAGCCAGGCGCAGA
>DAINDD010000022.1:0-38885 GCA_036732045.1 Chloroflexota bacterium | reverse complement strand
CATCATCCGCGGCGTGAAGAGCCTACCGCTGAGCTGGTAGGCGCCCGCCAAGACTTGACGGCGTCAGTCTCCACCTTGGGGATTGAAGCGATCTCGTCTTTCCCACCCACCCCCTCCGGAGGCGAGCACGCGCCCGAGATGTAGTGGGGGACACCCCCACGCCCCCGGCCCTTCGACTGCGGCTGCCGCCGCGCTCAGGACAGGCAAAGGGCTGCGCCCTCTGCACACCCAAACGACGCTTGCGACGTTAGCCCCTCGCATCAGTGGTGACCGATTGCCCCTCCCCCATGGAAGGGAGAAGGATTAGGAGTGAGGGCAGCGCGACACACTTCGCACCTCGCGCCTAGCACAGGTCTTCGGCTTGACGGCTTCACGGATCGGGATTACGGTGCGGTCACAAAGCAGGAGGTTATCTTGCGTAAGACGTCCGTCGCTGTTGTCTTCGCCATCACGCTTGTTTGTGCGATGCTCGCCGGCGGACACGCATCGTCCGCCAATCTGACCACGTCGACGCCGACACCGGTCCCGCGAGCCAACATTACGATTCGGCACACGCTTGACGGCGTCCCGTTCATAGCCGAATCCTCTCTTCCGGATACCGCCTACGTCGGCGACTCTGAGTGCGGCTTTCCGCACGTCCCTGAGTTTTCGGCCGAAAGAATCGTCGACATAGTCGAATGGCCATGGGTGGAATGCAGCACAAGCAGGGAGCCAATTCGCATCTGCATACCCGCAGCACTCACTGTAGGCCCGTTCTGCACGAACCCATTCCTCTTCACTGGGGATGATGTTGCTGTCGACCTGGCATGGCCTGCGTCGGCGTGGAACCCGCTCCCAACGGTTACCGCACACTTCGTTCGGGATGGCCAACCTGTATCGGTGACGATCCTCGGCTGGTGGTTCTCGACTGGCGATACGATTTGCGACACGCACATCACTCCGCCGCGGACATCTCCGCCAGTCGTAACGACGGCGGTCGTGACCAGCGCGTACATCATACCCCGAAGCGCCTCGGTTGCCGAGTGCAGCCAGATAGGAACCAAGCGAATCGCGCGTTTTACAACCCAGGAGTTCGGCGACGTCGAAGGCACGTTCGACTACGCAGGCGCTGACGTGACGTTCGACGTTGAGGTCAGCCCGGCTGCGAGCGTCACGCCGTCCCCCTCGCCGCCGCCATCGCCGTCTCCCGGTTCGCTGCCGCACACCGGCGGACAACCGGGCAGGAACCGCATCCCGGTCGCCGCAGTGGCGGGTTGCCTGGTTGCGCTTGCCGGAGTCGCAATGCTTGCCGGTGCCCGGGCGGGCCGAAAGCGTCGCGCGTAGCCGCAACAAAACAACCGCTCCGCCTTGCGACGGAGCGGTTCGTTTTAAAGCATCACAGGAAAACCTTGCCGGAGGCTTTCCTGTGACGAGCCCAAAAGGGAGGGTTTGGGACCAATAGCTAAGACGCGCCTGCTTGACCCGCGTTACACGTCTGCGAGCCTTTTACGAAGTGTTCACCCCGCTGCGAATCCACGTATGATATTCGTATCTGAATCAGGAGGTTGCGAATGACGCAAACGAAGGAGCGCGAAGACCTGCTGGACGCCCCCGGCGGCCGCGTCTGGTACCGCATCGCCGGCGATGGCCCCGGCATCCCCCTGCTCCTGCTGCACGGCGGGCCCGGGGCCGGCCACGACTACCTCGAACCGCTGGGCGTACTGGGCGACGAGCGGCCGGTTGTCTTCTACGACCAGCTCGGCTGCGGCAAGTCCGACATTCCGGACGACACGTCACTCTGGACGATCGAGCGTTTCGTCGCCGAGATCGACGCAGTCCGCAAAGGGCTCGGGCTGGAGCGCATCCACTTGCTCGGCCAGTCCTGGGGCGGCTGGCTGGCGATCGAGTACATGCTCGGCAAGCCGAAGGGCATCGTCAGCCTGACGCTGGCCAGCACATCTGCGAGCACGCCGGGCTGCCTCCGCGAGATGCGCAAACTCGTCGAAGAGCTGCCGCCGGAAATGGTCGCCACCATCGATCGCAGCGAACGGGAAGGCACGACAGAGAGCTCGGAGTATATGGGCGCGGTCTTCACGTTCTATCAGAAGCACCTATGCCGCCTGCAGCCGTGGCCCCCGGAGATGTTGCGCACGGGATTGAACATCCAGAACTCGCCCGTCTACCGCTTCATGTGGGGACCGAGCGAGTTCACCTGTACCGGGAACCTCAAGGCCTGGGACCGCAGTGATCGCATCGCCGAGATCACGGCGCCGACCCTAATAACGGTCGGCCGCTACGACGAGATCCCTCACCCGCTCGCTGAGGAGATGCACCGCACGATCGCTGGTTCCGAGCTCGTCGTCTTCGAGGAGAGTGCCCACTCCGCCCACGCCGAAGAGCCGGAGCTCTTCGCGCAAACCGTGCGCGACTTCTTCCGCAGCACGGAGGCCGCTGCGTGACGGTTGCCCGCGCCGAGCAACGGCCGCTGCTGCGCGGCTACTTCCATCTCGGCGCGGCGATTGCGTCCGTGTTCGGGCTGGTGGCAATCCTGCTGCTGGCGGAGTCGCCGCGGGCGTACGTGGGCGGCGCGGCGTTCGCGCTCAGCCTCGTCCTGCTCTATTCGGTGAGCGCGACGTACCACATCATCCGGTGGGGCCGGCGCATGAGCGGTGTCCTCAAGCGGCTTGACCACTCGATGATCTTCGTCGTGATCGCGGGCGGCTACACGCCGTTCTGCTTGATCGTCCTCCGCGGCGCCTGGGGGATCAGCCTGCTGGCCGTCGTCTGGTCGCTCGCGGCCGCCGGCATCGCGCTGAAGGTCGCCTGGCCGAACGCGCCGCGCTGGCTCGGCGTCGGCCTCTACCTGGCGACAGGGTGGATCGCGCTGGTCGCCGTCGGGCAGTTCGCGAGCTGGTTCACGCTGGTCCCGGCGCTGCTACTGGTGGGCGGCGGTGTCCTGTACAGCACCGGCGCGGTGATCTACGCGTTGCGCCGCCCGAACCCGTTCCCGCGCGTCTTCGGCTACCACGAGGTGTTCCACGTGCTCGTGATCGGGGGCAGCGTCATGCACTACGCGCTGGTGGCCGGATATTTGATGTAGCCGGGGCGGCGCTAGGCGAACTGCAAGAGCTGGATGTAGTTCCCTTCCGGGTCCTTGAATGTCGCGACAGTGACCTGCGGGAATTCTGTAGGCTCATCGACGAACTCCACGCCCTTAGCCTTCAGCCGGCTGTATTCCGCTCGAACGTCGTCGACGGCAAGGCCAACCATATGACGGGCGGGATCGGTGTTCTTGCCCTTCACCTGACTATGGGTGCCGAGCGTGACGGATGGCCCGGCGGCGTTCGTGCCCAGGACGACGAACTCGGGCGTGTCCACGGCCACGGTCATCCCGAGGACATCTCGATAAAACGGGAGCAAGTTCTTTTGCATGTCCTCGCTCCAAATCCCAGCTGTGCTAAGTCCTTTGATCACGTTTACTCTCTCCTTCCATGGGCGTTAACACAGCTCAGTCTACCCGAAACACCAAGCGCTATGACGGCCGCCGCTACGCCTGCGCCATCGCGGGTAGGGTAACTGCACTGCGCGCTGGTGGCCGGCTACCTGATGCCCAACTGGCGGGACTCGATTAGTCCTCGTCGTCGGGCGCGAAACCGCGGCGCATCGTGTTTTCGGTGACTGTCCGCGGCTCCATGAACTGACGGACGTAGTCCGGGCCCCCGGCTTTCTCGCCGATCCCGGACATGCGCAGACCGCCGAAAGGCTGCCGGGCCGGGATCGCGCCCGTGACCTGGCGATTGACGTACAGATTGCCGACGACAAACGTCCTCCGCGCCAGATCCACGTTGCGAGGGTTGCGCGAGTAGACGCCGCCGGTCAGCGCGAAGGCGGAGTTGCCCGCGATACCGATTGCCTCTTCGAACGTGGCCGCGCGAAAGACGGCGAGCACGGGGCCAAACACTTCCTCCTGTGCAAGGGGTGAATCGACCGGAACGTCCGTGAAGACGGTGGGCCGGACGTAGTATCCGCCGTTGTTAGGCGCACAGCCCTGGACGAGCAGGTTAGCGTAGCCCTGTGCTCTATCGATATACCCCTGTATCTGGCGAAGCGCGCCATTGCTGATCACCGGGGGAACGAACGTTTCCGGCCGGTGCGGCGGACCGACGACGAGGCTCTCGACGGCGTGCGCGAGCCGCGCGAGCGCTTCGTCATACGCAGAGCCGACGATGACGAGCCGGCTGCAGGCACTGCACTTCTGGCCGGCGTAGCCGAACGCTGAGGCGATGACGCCGGCAATCGCCTGGTCGAGGTCGGCGTCCTCGTCGATGATGATCGCGTTCTTGCCGCCCATCTCGGCGATTACGCGCTTCACGTTTGCCTGACCGTCGCCCGTCTTCGCCGCTGCCTGGATGATGCTCAGGCCGACCGCGCTGCTTCCCGTGAAAGCGATGATATCGACGCCGGGATGCTCTACGAGCGCCTGCCCGACCTCGCTGCCGGGCCCGGGCAAGTACTGGACGATCTCTGGCGGCACACCGGCCTCGCGCAGTATGCGAACCAGCTCGTAGGCGATAATCGGCGACTCGCCTGCCGGCTTCAAAATCGCCGCGTTGCCGCCGGCCAATGCACCGACGCTCATGCCGCAAATGATCGCCAACGGAAAGTTCCACGGCGCGATGATCGCTGCCACGCCGCGGCCCTGGTGGAAGTACTCGTTGTGCTCGCCCGGCGCGGCGCCCAACACTCGCGGCGTCTCCAGCGCCTCGGCCTGTGCGGCGTAGTAGCGCAGGTAGTCCGCGGCCTCGCTGACGTCGCCGTCCGCCTCGTGCCAGGGCTTGCCGCTTTCAAAAACCATCAGCGCGGCGAGGTCGAAGCGCCTGCTTTCGACGATGTCCGCGGCCCGGCGCAGTATCTCGGCGCGCCGGGAGGCCGGCGTGTCCCGCCAGGCCGGGTACGCCGAACGTGCTACGCCAACCGCAGCGTCAACATCTTCCCGCGTGGCCTGGGCGACGACGCCGACGGTCGCCTGCGGCTCAGCGGGGAACTCGACGCGCGACTCCGCCCGATCGCGCACCTCTCTGTCGCCGATCAGCAGAGGATAGGCCGCGCCGAATTGGCCGCGCCGCGCCTCGATCGCCGCCTGCATACGGTCACGCACGTCCGGCAGGAAGAAGGCGGCCGGCGGCGAGTTCTGGATCGCGCTCAGAGGATCGCGGGGATGCCTCCCGGCCGACGCCCTTGTCGCTGAGGCCCGGCCGTCGTGCGCGAAGCCCGTGGCCCCGGCGTTGAACCAGGCCTGGTTCGATGTATTCTCCAGCAGGCGCCGGACGAGGTACGCCATCCCGGGGATCACCTGGCCGATCGGGACGTAGACACGCGTTCGCCAGCCCATCTCGGCGATGCGGAGGCGCAGACCTTCCGCCATCCCGAACAGCATCTGGAACTCAATGTCTTCGGCGCGGAGGCCGGCCTCACGCGCCTTCATGGCCGCGTAGGCGACGGAATGCGGGTTGTGGGTGCCAAAGGCCGGGTGCAAGTGTGGCCAAGCGGCGAGAAGGGCGTCGGCGCAGCGATCGAAGGAGTCATCCGTGTCCTGCTTGTCCGCCCAGACCGGCAGCGGCCATCCGTTCTGCCCGGCGACGATGCGCTCTTCGTCCCAATAGGCGCCCTTCACCAGCCGCACGAAAATGGGCGTTCCCCGGCGCTCGGCGAACCCTCGAAGGCGGTCGATCTGATCTTCGGCGTCGCGCAAGTAGGCCTGGACGACGATGCCCACGTTGGGGTAAGCCGCGAACTCCGGCTCCAAGAGGAGGTCCGTGAACGCCGTCTCGACCAGTTCGCGGAAGCGGTACTGTTCCATATCGAAGTTGACGAATGCGCCGCACTTCATAGCCGCGCGAATGATCGTGCGGAGTCGCTGGGCGGAGGCCTGGCTCACCCACTCAGGGGCGGCCTGCTCGAGGTGCGGGCAGAGCGCCGACAGCTTGATCGAGATGTTCACCGGCGGCACGTTCGCCCAGCGTTCGCCGCGCGGCGTCAGATCGCCGGCGTTGTCCGCGAGGGCCGCCAGGAGATTGACGTATCGATCGAGGTAGGCGCCGGCCTCGGCGTCCGAGAGCGTCTCTTCGCCGAGAAGGTCCACGGAGAACGAGACACCTTCGCCGGCGAGCTCTTGGAGCTTGGGGATCGACTCCTCCGGGGTCGCTCCAGCAATGAACCGCCCGGCCATGGCGAAGACTCCCTGTCGCACAACCTGCGAAAGGATCGGCCGGAAGACACCCGCGCTGGCCAGCCCGGAGGCGGTCTCGATCAGAGGGCGGTGCATGTCGCGAAAGTACTGCCGGACGTGATCGGCGACGGCCTTTGTCGTGCGCAAGGCCGGCAGCACGTCAACAAAGCGCAAGAGTTTGACGCGAAACGCGGGGTCGGCCGTGGCCCAGTCCAGAAGCCGCTGCTGGAACCAGGCAGGGGTCAGGGCCAGGTCAGGATGCGAGTCGACAGCTTGCCGCAGCCGCTCCTCCAGTTCGCGGATCGACCGCTCGGATCCGAGATGAACACTCATGCCGCGTACCACTTCAATTGTAGGGCGTTGAGAAGGCGGGGAATCAGTCACAAAGCGGTTGTTGCTACGTTCTCTGCGCGGCCGTCAAGCGTAATGCTCGAGGCCGTCCGCAAGTAATCGCTCCCAGAGGGCTGGTGAAGTGCGAAGCGAATCGACGGCTCGAAACTGCCAGTCCAGGTGATCTGCTCCGCTGGGCTTATGCAAAGTCGAGCCTGAGATCCGGAGTTTAGTCTGGGCTGTTCAGATCTGCCGGGTCCAGGTCGCCTGGCGTGCCAAGGGGACTCAGATCGTAGCGCTGATTACTGTAAGCAAGTTCGGAAAGGCCGGCCCCTTCGACGACCACGGCCCAAGCGGCGCTTTCCACCGCGGGACTGGGATCTGTTATACCGATCGCGGTGGATTCAAACTGGCCGTATCCCACGATAACCCAAACGCGATCACTGTCCGGAACGCCCCAGTCGCCTGGGTATTGCGGCGCGAAAAAGGCGCGCGCCTGTTCCACTGTCGTTTCAACGTAAGTCGCCGAATCTACGTGGGCGACAGCGAGAGTGGATCCTTGCCGGTTAAAAATAGTCTTTGAAAGCCGGATCGCGTCGTCAATGTTGTTGGCGATGAACCGCGTCGGTTGCGCTGCATTCCCTGCGGTGGGTTGCGCTGTCAGCGCCGGGTTGGAGGATGCGCTCGGTTGACTGTCAGAACTGGAGCAGGCGCAGAGAATCGCAGCCGTCATGGTAGTGGCAGCGGCGAGATAACAGAGGGCCTTCGGGCTCGGGTTCACTGCAAACAACTATATGGCAAGCCCCGCCAAGCAAACGTCAAGCACTACGCATCGCTGGAAGAGCGGCACCTTGCGGCAGCGCGGCGTTCGGGCGAGGCGTTTGCCGGGACGTAGCGTGGTGCAGCGCAGGAACGTTTCGATATTCGACGTGACGCACCGCAAAAATGGACGCCTCGCCCCTACAACGGATGGGGGCGTGTTTGCGCAGCGCCACAACCGCCGCAAGAGCGAAGGGCGGCGAGCCAGCGAAGGATATTCGGGCTCAGGTTTATGGCAAACACCTACAAGCCAAGCCCGCCGGGCAGATGTCGAGCAGCACGCATTGTGCACAAAGCGGCGCCGGCCTGCAGGTGCGCGTTGCATGCTCGACGATCAGCGCGTGGTACTCGTTGAAGAGCGCGGCGTCGGGCGAAAGTTCGCGCGTGAAGAGCCGCTGCCACGCGTCATACGTATCGGCGGCGGGGGTGAGGCCGAGGCGCGAGAAGATTCGCCGTGTGTAGGCGTCGATCACGAAGTACGGCCGGCCCGCCGCGAAAAGCAGAATGGAGTCCGCCGTCTCCGGCCCGATGCCATGCGTGGCGAGGAACGCAGAGCGGAGCTCGTCGCCCGGCGCGGCCAGCAGCGAGTCGAGATCGCACCCGAAGCGTTCGTCCAACAGCGCGATGAGCGCCTTCAGCTTACGCGCCTTGCCTCTGTAGAAGCCGCTCGGGCGGATCAGCGACGCCAGCTCTCCTTCGCTGGTCGCACGAATGCCGTCAGGGGAGAAGACACCTGCCGACATCAGGTTGGCCAGCGCCTTCTCGACGTTCGCCCAGGCGGTCTGCTGCGTCAGGATCGCGCCAACGATCACCTCGAACGGCGAATCGCCGGGCCACCAATGCTGGGGCCCGTACGCCGCCAGCAACCGGTCGAAGACCGCCCGTAGAGGCGCGGCTTGCTGCGCCTCCACACTCGAACGCACCGTTACCGTTTGCGCCACGCCTGCGCCTCCGCCACCCAGCCGGGCACGCGAACGTCCGGAATCGCATCGTAGTGCGGTAGATAGGGCTTGATGTCCAGCACCGGAGTGCCATCGACCGCGTCGAGGCCGCGCACGCGGAGGACATTGCCCTTCACCTCCAGTAGAGGCACCGGCGAGACAAGGAGAGGGTTCGGCCTGATCTGGCTACGCGTGGCGAGGACGCCCATCAGCGGATACTTGTCGTCGTCGCGGGGGTGCAGCTGTGGCTTCGACCCGCGCACATCGTCCGGCACGAGGTGCGGCCAGAAGACGACAGTGATGTGCGAATAGTCGCCAATGTTGAGCAGCATCGGCTCAAGGTTCGACCTGATCACGATCCGCGATTCGACATCCGCCCAGCCGTCGGCCATCGTCTCCTTGATCCGGTTGCGGACGTAGCCGATCGGATGCAGCGTGACGTCCGGCAGGTCGGGGTACGGTTCCGGCATGCGTTTCAAGGCGCGGCGAAAGCGGTCCAGCATGGGGTTACCTTACCGCAGATGACGCGGATTGCCGGGGAATTGACGCGGATTATTTTTGGCCACAGATTTTCGCAGATGGAACGCAGATTTTATGAACGGGGATTGGCCACAGATGGGCACAGATACGGCACAGATAGAAGGATGGGCGTGTTTGTTGGGCTGGCCATTGTCTGCTAACCACTGTTCACTGGCTGGCCGGCCGGTGTGCGCAGCAATACGAAGACCAATACGGCCGACGCCAGCCCCGTCGTCGCGCCGAGCAGGAATGGCGCCGACGGGTCGACGCGGTCCCATAGCTCGCCCGCGACGACGCTGGAGACGAGCACCATCGCGCCGACGCCGCCCGTGTACACGCCGAGGGCGGTGCCGCGGGCGTCGGCTGGGGCGAAGTCGATGACGAAGGCTTTGCCCACGGCATCGGTGAAGGCGATGTACAGTCCGTAGACGGCGAACAGCGGCCAGACGTAGAACCCATGGTTCGCCGCACCGAAGCCCAGATAGACGAGCGCGAAGATGGCGAACCCGGGCACGATGATGTTCCGCCGCCCGAAGCGATCGGAGGCGATCCCAGCCGGGAACGAGCTTGCGGTGTAGACGGCGTTGTAGAGGATGTACGCCGAGACAGTCTCCGCCACGGTCAGGCCGAGGTTCTGCGAGCGCAGGATCAGAAAGACGTCGCTGGAGTTTCCGAAGGCGAAAAGCAGGCTGATCGCGAAGAAAATGTAGAACCGAGTCCCCAGGTCACTGAGCGGCCGCGACTTACCCTTCGGCGGCGCTTTCGGCTTATGTTCGGGCACCAGCGATAAGGCGATCACTCCGGCAAGCGCGGGGAAGAAGGCGATCACGAATACGAGGCGGTAGTGGTGCGACAGTGCCTCGAACAGGCCAAGCCCGATCGCCGGTCCGAGCACCGCGCCCGCGCTGTCCGCCGCCCGGTGGAACCCGAACGAGCGTCCTCGCGTCTCCTCTGGCGTCACGTCTGCCATCAGCGCGTCCCGCGGCGCCGTTCGCACACCCTTGCCCAACCGGTCGACAAATCGCGCACCGAGTGCCGCCGGCCAGACCGCGCTCACGGCTAGCAACGGCTTGGCGATCGCGGAGAGCCCGTATCCGATAACGACGAGCGGCTTGCGCACGAGCAACCGGTCGGAGAGCCAGCCGGAGGCCAGGCGTCCAATTGAGGCCGTGCTTTCCGCCACGCCCTCGATCAGCCCGACGGCTGCCACCGGCGCGCCGACGACCGAGGTCAGGAACAACGGGACGAGCGGGTAGATCATCTCGCTGGAGACGTCGGTGAAAAAGGAGACGATGCCGAGGAGAAAGACGGGGAGCTTGATGCCGGGGATCGGCGAGTCGGGGATGTCCTCTACAGCGTCGCTCGCCATCTGCTCAGGCACGGGCGCTATGGTATCATTGCCGCAATCCGAACCGCTGAATGGAGGCCGCACCATGGAACTCGGACGCCTGCTCACGGCGATGGTCACACCCTTCGACGCCGAGGGGAAGGTCGACTACGAGCAGGCCAAGCGCCTCGCCCTCGCGCTGCTCGATAGCGGCAGCGACGGGCTGGTGCTTGCCGGCACGACCGGCGAGTCGCCCACGCTTACCGGCGAGGAGAAGGTGCGCCTGTTCGCCGAGATCAAGGCCGCAGTCGGCAACCGCGGCGCTGTCATCGCCGGCACCGGGACATACAACACCTCCGAAAGCATCGAGCTGACGCGGGAGGCAGAGGAGGCCGGCGTGGACGCCGTGCTGCTGACGACGCCGTACTACAGCAAGCCGCCGCAAGAGGGGCTTTACCGTCACTTTGCGGCGATTGCGGCCGCGACGTCGCTACCTGTCATCGTCTACAACATCCCTGGCCGCACGGCGGTCAACCTGACCACAGAGACGCAACTGCGCCTGGCTCAGATCCCGAACATGGCCGGCGTCAAGGAAGCATCCGGCGATCTGCAGCAGATCGCGCAGATCATTGATGCCGCACCGCCGAGCTACCACGTCTGGAGCGGTGACGACCAGCTGACGCTGCCGATCATGGCTGTTGGCGGGTACGGAGCGGTCGGCGTCTCCTCGCACCTCGTCGGTGTGCAGATGCGGCGGATCATCAGCGCCCAGTTGGAGGGCTCGCACGATGCGTCGGCGATCCACGGCCGCCTGCTGCCGCTGTTCAACGTCCTGATGACAGTGTGGGGGAACCCCGGCGGCGTCAAGTTCGCGCTCAACCAGCTCGGCTTCCCCGTCGGCGGCTTCCGGCTGCCGCTCTGCGAACCGGACGAGGCCGCAGCGAAGGCGATCATGGCGGAGGTGCGCCGGCAGCAGATCGACCTCGCCCTGCCCGCGGGCAAGCACGGCGTCGCGGTCTAGGCTCGCGTGGCCGAGGTCCGTGTTCGCCCCGCGACGGTCGCGGACGGCGAAACCCTGCTCGCGCTGATCGACGGCCTCGCGGCGTACGAAAAGCTGACTCCGCCCGACGCCGACGGGAGACAGAGGTTCCTGGCAGAGCTCAATCGCGAGCCGCCGCGCATGTGGGCATACATCGCCGAGGCGGACGGGGGAGCTGTCGGCTACACGGTCGTCTGCGAGACGTACTCCACGTTTTCGATGCGCCCGAAGCTTTTCCTGGAAGACATCTTCGTCGTGCCGCGGGCCCGCAGCACCGGCGCTGGCCTGGCGCTGTTCCGCTCGGCCGTCGAAGAAGCCGTGCGCCGCGACTGCAGCGCGCTCGTCTGGGAAGTGCTCGACTGGAACCACCTGGCGATCGACTTCTACGAGCGCATCGGCGGCCAGCGCTTCGAAGGATGGTCGTCGTATCGCCTGGACCGAGAGGCGATGCGGAAGCTGCTCAGCAAAGACTACTCCGCGCGACGCGACCAGTAGCCTGCGAACGCTGACAGCGCCCGCACCGCGCGTTCCACGCTGGGGAACACGGCGACGCCCGCACCCATCAGCCGGTCTCGTGCGTCCGAGACGAGCCGCCAGCGAGCTTCATCTGAGTAGTCGGACGGGCCAAGCGCGACGGCAAACGGCTTCTGCGTCTTCTGCGCGACCTTGATGAAGCGCTCCGCCACGCGGGTCAGCACGTCGCCCGCGTTGGGCCGGCCGAAGGCCCAGGCCTCGTTCATGTTGCCGAGCAGCAGGTCGATCTCAGGGCTCTCGTCCAGCCACTCCAGGATCTGCCCGCCGCCGAGCCCGCTGCCCGCCAGGATGGACTGGTCGACGGGGTTCGTCACCCAACCGGCCAGGTCCCGGGCGCGCTCGGCCACTTTGGCATCGACGTCCGCCGGCAGAGGCGGCACAGCCAGACCCAGCTCCTCGCAGAGGTCGGCCGTGAGCACTGAGCGCCCACCGCCGGCACCCACCATCGCGAGCCGCGGCCGTCCCGCCGACCGAACGCCGCCGGGCCGGATGTATGAGAAGGCGATCAGCATGTCGATCAGGTCTTCGACCGTGCCCACGGCCAGCGCGCCGGACTGCGCCAGCGCCGCTTCCCAGACGCGGCTCGTCCCTGCCAGTGCCGCCGTGTGCGAGGCCGCGGCGCGCCCGCCCGCGCTCGTCCGTCCCCCCTTCAGCACAACCACCGGCTTGCGAGATGACGCCCGCTTGAGCGCCTTCAGAAAGCGACGGCCGTCCCGCACGCCCTCCACGTAGGCGCCGACGACCTTCGTCTCCGCATCGTCCGCGAAGTACTCCAGGAAATCGCTCTCGTCGACGTCGATTCCGTTGCCGTAGCTGACCGCCTTCGAGAAGTGCAGCCCGCGCGGCTCACCGAAGTGCGTAATCTCGAACAGCAGATTCCCGCTCTGCGAGAGAAAGCCGACCACGCCCGCCTCGTGCGACATGTCACGGCGGAACGACAACCCGTGCGCCGGGTACAGCAAGCCCATGCAGTTCGGGCCGATCAGCCGCACACCGGCGCGCCGCGTCGCGTCCAGTAGCTTGCGCTCGAGCGCGGCGTCCTCGGGCCGGCCAGTCTCGGAGAAGCGCCCGGTGAAGAGCTGGATCGCCTTCGCATGTCGCGCTGCGGCGTCCGCCACGAGCTGCAAGATATGGTCCGAGGGGATGCAGGAGATTATGTAGTCGATGTCGCCGGGAAGATCGCGCAAAGAAGCGTAGACCGGCAGACCCGCGATCTCGCCGCCTTTGGGGTTTACCGGGTAGATGTCGCCCTTGAACCCGAACTCCTGTATTGACTTCACGTAGTCGTAACCCGGCGTATCGGGATTCGCCGACGCCCCGACGACGGCCACGGAGCGCGGATGAAAGATGGCGTCGATTTCGGCGAAGGCTTCAGTCATGGGCAGTAGCGTACGGGAGTGCCGAGGAAGAGGAAAGGGGAAGGAGAAAGGGGAGCGTATGCGTAGATTAGCTCAAATCGGGCAACTATATACTCGCCTCAACGGGCGGCCATTTCAGCTTTGTGAAAGAGGAATGGGAAAAAGCGAAAAGGTGGCATGGCGACATTCTGAGCCTTCATTTAGGATCAGCACGCACGGCTGATAGTGCGACGGCTCTTATGAGCCTCCGAATGCTCACACGGGCACCTACGCCTCAAAGCGTCCGTACTGGTGCTGCATGACTGCGAATGCTGTCGGCAAGATTCCCGCGTCGAGAGCGGCCTCGAGCCACGCCTTCTGGGAGTCAGTGAGGTCGTCCGAACTGGGGTATTGCTTCGACTCAATGAATAGGTATTCGTCTTTTCGCCAGGCGAATACATCCCAAGCGCCCCCCTTCTTTCCGGTGCGGCTTGCTGCCTTGCGATTAATGCCGGAGAGCGTTTCGTCGGCAGCACGCGACAGCGGTTCGGGCCGCCCGAGGCGGGTGCAGTGGTCGCCTCCCCAGTTGTTGATCCATCGTGCCGCCCAGCCCTGCCGTTCGAGGAGTTGCACGACGATGATCTCGGCGCAGGTTCTGCCGCCATCAAAAATCAACGCTGGTTTATTCGGTGCCCAACATTCGGCCGTCCTGTCGATCAATTTCTGCCTCTTGTCGCGTTTCTCCTGGCGGCGAAATCGGGCAACCTCGACCGATTTGCCAGATGCCAGATCGACCGGTTTCTTTCCAAGATATTCAGCGTCCAGCCAAGCGGCTAACTCTGCCGTTGTCGCCATCGCTGCCCCTCCTCAGATGTCTTCTTACTCCCGCGCTGCTCGATCTCCCGGTTTTGGCACGTGGACAATCCTCGGTTTTAGCGGCCTTTGCGTCGTCGCTCCTGCCACTTCCTTCCTCTCGCTCGATATCCTTCTTCGGCACGGCGATCAACCACTTGGTGAAGGCTTGGAACCGCTCAAACGGAGTCGTGCCCGGAACCTTCGGTGGCGGGAGAGACTTTGTCGTTTCCGCTTTCCCCTTCGTTGAGTCAAGCAAATGCCTACCCTAACTAGGGTAATGTGCGCCCGAATCCTCGTAGAAAAGTGGGCGGACGAAATCGCGGGCTGTGAAGCCGGGGGGGGGACGCCGGGTACCGGCTGACGCATCTTTGGGCTGATCTGCTCTCCGTCCCGGAATAGGGAGACGACCGAACCACTCCATGCCCAAACAATGACGTGGTCGGGATAATGCTCGACGTGGAGTGTATCGTCGTCCGGGCCCTCGCCAACGATCTCGTACTTCACGCCCGGGACCATCTCGTATATCTCACCCCACGGTTCCAACACTAAGGACACCGCATTGGGGCCAGGATTCGTGATCTTGAACCGAACGCTCATCGTTTCGCCCGTCATGTCGCCTCGCTCAGCCTCCAGGCATACTCGTTCAGTGCCATCAGGCCGCCTGACATCAGCGAGTGGCCGCCGAGCAGCACGGGGATCGGCGCTTCAAGGGCGGCGCGGGTGAAGTCGCGCAGAAACGGGTCGCGGATCTCTTGCCAGCGGCCGAGGTCGGACAGAAAGCGGTCCTCGCGGCTCGCGTCGATGCGCTTGTGAGCCAGGAGGACGCGGGTGTCGATGAACGCGGCGTCGCCGAGCTCGGCCAGCGTTTCGAAGAAGCGCTCGAGGCCGACCGCCGCCAGGTGATAGCCGAGCAGCGAGCGCGCGCCGCCGTCTGAGGCGCGGCCGTCCGCCTCCATCCCGCGCTCCTCGGCGAAGAGGCGCACGCGGCAGGCCGTTTCGCGTTCCAGGTACGCCCAGGCGTGCGTGCCGACGCGGCCGGCCACTAGCAGCTGCTTTGTCTGGTCGACGAACAGCGGCAGCACGGCGCGGTAGCGGCTCAGATCAACGTCAAGCGAACGGACACACGCCTTCAAACGCGGCCCGCCGTCGCCGGTCAGCGCCAGGACGCAAACGTCCGTCGGCGTGTCGATGTCGAACTGCGTAGCGAGCGTCCGCGCCAGCTCCTGCACGTCGAGCCCGCCGTCTTCCTTCAGCGCCCGCGCGACGGCGTTGTCACGCTGGACGCCTTCAATAACGGCGAGCGCGCGGTCGCTTACGGGGAAGGCGACGAGATCCGAGGAGAACGCGTTGTTCGTAACGGCGATGCCTCCTGCAAGCCGCAAAGCGACATCGGCGAAGTCGGCGGCGCCAAAGAGCGGGACGCTACCGCCGCCCAGGTAAATCGCCGATTCGACGCCATAGCGGCGGATCACGTCCGCAAGACGGCGGCCGAAGTGGAAGTCCCCGGCGTCGCAGTCGATGGTGACGCCGGGGATGTCGCACTTGAGCGTCGGGTCATTGGTGACGAGGAACGCTGGGGGAGGGCTCTCCCCCAGACCCCCACAGGCTTCGAGAAACGCCTCGATCGCATCGAAGGATGCGGCGACGCGTGCGCGGTCTACGAGTCGCTCGACGCCGGACGCGCCGAAGCCACCGAGGAAAACGATCAAGGTGGGAGCGCCCGGCATGGCTCAGGCGGGGGAGCTTACAGGCTCGGCGATCTCCTGCACTTTGACGCGCGGCAAGAGGATGTCGACTTCGCGCCGGTGGCAGAGCTCGGTGCCGAGCGTGAGTACGGCAGCCGTGCCCGCGGCAATACCCAGGCGCATCGCCTCCTCCATGCTTTCGCTGCGGCTTAGTGTAAGCACTACGCCGGCCAGAAACGCGTCGCCCGAGCCGACGGCGCTGACGGCACGAACGCGCGGCGCCACGCCCCGCAAGCACTCCTCCTCCGTCATGGCGACGGCGCCCTCACGCCCCCGAGTCACCACCACGGTGTGCACGCCCGTCTTCCGCACATCCTTCGCGGCGGCGAGAGTGGACGTCTCATCGTCCAGGTGGCGCCCCAGCAGTCGCTCGAGCTCGCGTCGGTTGCCCTTGACGATGTCGGGCAGCGCGCCGGCGCCGGTCTGCAGCGGGACTCCATCCGCATCGAGAACGGTGTGCACGCCCATCTCCGCCGCCTGGTGGATCAGCTCGGCGTATATTTCGCCGGTCAGCGGCGGCGGGATGCTGCCGGCGAGGACGAGCCAGTCGCCGGCGTGTAACCGGCGCTTCAAGCGACGGCGAAGGGTGGCGACGGATTCGCGATCGATCGTCGGGCCGGGGTCGCTGAGGATCGTGTGCATGTGGCGGCCCTCGTCCAGGATCGTGATGTTCGTCCGCGTCTCTCCGCGGGTATGCACGAAGTCAGTGTCGATGCCCTGCCCCTCAAGCGTCTGCTCGATGTAACGGCCGAGGCCGCCGGGGGCGAACCCCATGGCGACGCTCTGCCCGCCGAGCTCCTGGACGACGCGCGAGACGTTGATCCCCTTGCCGCCGGGATCGAAGCGGCTGGACTTAACGCGGATCGTGTCCCCGGCGACAAACCTGGGCACGACCAGCGTCTGGTCGATTGCGGGGTTGAGGGTGACAGTGATAATCATGCGGTTTCCTGGACGATCATGCCGTAATCCCCATCGCGCCGGCGATAGAGCAGCGCCAGCGCGTCCCGGTCCGCATCGTGGAACAGAAAGAAGATATGGCCGAGAAGCTCCATCTGATCGATCGCCTCGGACTCCGTCATCGGCTTCATGTTGAAGCGCTTCACCCGCACCACCCGCCCGTCGACGAACTCGGCGTCCGGGGGCCACGGCTCTTCATCGCCGTCACCGGCCTTGGCGGGCAGGCGATGTTCCTTGTCCACCCGGCGCTCGCTGCGCAGCACCTTGCGCTCCTTGAAGCGCTTGGCCTGCCGGTCGAGCGCGCCGGTCGCCGCGTCGATCGCCGCCTGCAGGTTTGAGTTCCGTTCCTCTGCCCTCAGGAAGGCGCCGTTGGCGCTGACCGTCACCTGTACCACGTAGCGGCCGTCGCTCTTCGCCTCGCGCCGCACGTCCACAACTGCGTGGTCGACAAGCGGCAGATGGCGCTCCAGCTTCTCGAGGTGCGCGGCCGCGTGGCTGCGAAAGTCGTCACTGATCGTCAGGTGCTGTCCGCGAAAGATGATCTCCATGGCTATTCCCAGAGTAGGCCAAACGCCCCTTGTCTTCCAATGTTAACCCCTGTTATGCACATTCCATGACAGCGCCTGGCGTCAGTCCTCGCGCGCGAAGGTGAGCGCTAACACCTTGCTTGCACCGCCATCCAGCAAGACGCGAGCGCAGGCGTCCAGCGTTGCGCCGGTCGTGGCCACATCGTCGATCAGCAGCACGGAACCGCCCACCGGCCGTGAGCCGAGCACGAACGCCGCCTCGATGTTGCGACGGCGAGCGTCTGCGTCCGGTTGCTGCGTTTGTGGCGGTGTCTGGCGAGCACGCCTCAGCGCGCGCGTCTCTAGCGACAGACCGTGGCTCCGGCAGACCTCACGCGCTAGCAACGCTGACTGGTTGTAGCCACGTGTCCGTCTCCGCAGCCAGCCAAGCGGCACCGGTACGACAACGTCTATTGCCGGAACCCAACGCGCGAGAGCGTCCGCCATCGGTTGCGCCATCTGCGGAGCCAGCGCGGACACGCCCTGGAACTTGAGCGCGAGAACGGCGCTCCGGGCAAGCCCTTCGTAGCTGAACGCCGATCGCAACGCGGCGAAGGCAGGTAGACGGCGATCGCAGGCAGCGCACAATTCCATCTCGCCGCACGGCATCCAGCAACGGCCGCAGCGCGACCCGCTGGCGCGAGGCGCCGAGTCCACGCATTCTTCGCACAGGAACTCGCCGAAGCGGCCGCACCCGACGCAGCGTGCCGGGTACAGGACGCCCAGGGTCCGCGACCACAACTGGCCGAGTGCACCGGTCATGCGCGCTACTCGCCCTCCAGTTGGGTCACGCGTTCCAGCGTGCCGATCACCGCGTCGCGCACGGGGCCGCGGTCGGTCATCTTGTCAAGCGCGCCGTACACGGCTGCGCGTCCGCTGGCCTTCGCCTCGCCCGCTGCAGCTTTGCGCACGGCCTCACGCAGGTCGGCGAGGAACTGATCGACAATCTTCTCGTGCGCCGGCGTTACCATGAAGTGCAGTGCGGGAGGTTTCTGCTGGCGGTCCGGGTGCCAGCCCAGCGCATCGAGCGCGTCGCCCACCGAATGTATGTCCAGAGTGTCCGAAGCGATGGCGAAGACGCTCATGTCCGGCTCGCCGAGCACGTACAGCCCTTCGATGGCGTTGATGCCGTCGATCAGTGCGCGGGTCGTGTCCATGATCACTTTCGCCAGCCGCTTGTAGCCGTCCTCGCCGAGGTACGTCATCACGGCCCACGCCGCCGCCACGGCACCGCCGGGCCGGCTGCCAGTCATCGTCGGGGAGCCATAGAGACCGCCCGGCCAGTCTGTCTGGGTGAAGAACTGGTGCCGCCGGTACGCCGCGTCGCGGTACATCACAGCCGAGGCGCCGCGCGCCGAGAAGCCGTACTTGTGGAGGTCCGCCGAGATCGAGGCCACGCCGGCCACGCGAAAATCCCAGGGCGGAACGTTTTGTCCCAAGCGTTCCAGGAACGGCAGAAGGTATCCGCCGAGGCAGGCGTCGACGTGGCAGGGAATGCCATGCTCCAACGCCATCGCGGCGATCTCCGGGATCGGATCGATCGTGCCGAACGGGTAGTTCGGGGCCGAGCCGACGATCAGCACCGTGTTCGGCGTAATCGCGCGGCGCATCTCGTCCGGGCCGGCGCGAAGGTCGTCTCGCAGGCCCGTGTGGATCGCCTTCACGCCGAGATACTGCGCCGCCTTGTCGAACGCCGGGTGTGCGGTCACCGGGACCACCATTTCCGGCTGCGTCATGTTCTTCTCCGCCCGCGCACAATCCCGCGCCGTTTTCACGGCCATCAGGATGCTCTCCGTGCCGCCGGAGGTCATGTTGCCGGTCGCCTGAGGCTCACCGAGCAGGCCCGCCGTCATGGCGATCACCTCCGATTCGAACTTGCGGAGGCTCTTGAAGGCGCCGGGCCCGAGGCCGTTGGTGAAGAAGGCTGCCGAATAAGCGTCCTTCAGCACGTCCGCCACGTCATCGCCGGCAAAATAGACCAGGCTCCAGATCTTGCCGCCGCGCCAGTCCGCGTCACGGCTCAGTGCCTGCTCGATCTCCGTCCGCACGTCATCGCGGGACTTGCCGTGGGGTGGTAGCTGCATGGGACGCCCTCCTCGCCGGGCCAGGCCCGGAGACGCCAATCGTAGCGCGGGCGGGGTACGGGGGCAACGATGGTGAGGCGCGGGTGCTCGTCGACATCGAGACGTTGCTCTGCGCCGAGCAAGAGAGCAGGACGGCATGGAAGCATCCAGCACGAGCGTCGTAGTGATGCTCCCATGATCCCTTGCTCCCTTGTTCTCGTTCGGTCGCTTCCGGGCGACGCCGTCTCCCTTCGCAGTGAGGGGCGCTAAACTGTAATCCGCCATGCCCAACTCCATCACCGTCCGCTTCTTCGCCCGCCTCGCCGAACTGGCCGGCGTCCGTCAAACGACCGTCGACATCGGAGAAGGCCTGACGGCGAGGGACGTGTATGCGCTGCTTTCGCGGCGGCATCCGGGAATCGAGGGCTTTAGCGGCATCGTAATGTTCGCGCGGAACCAGGAGTATGTGCCGGCCGAGACGCCGCTGGCGCCGGGCGACGAGCTGGCGCTGATCCCGCCGGTCAGCGGTGGCGACGAGCTGTTCGAGGTGACGCCGGAGCCGCTCGACCCGCAGCGCGTCGTCGAGGCCGTGCGCCGGAACGAGGCCGGGGCCGTCGCGCTGTTCTACGGCATCGTCCGGGAGCAGAACCTCGGGAGGCGCGTGGTGTACCTGAAATACGACGCTTATCCCGAGATGGCAGTCAAGGTGATGCGCGAGATCGCCACCGAGGTCCGCTCGCAGTGGCCGGTCAGCGAGATCGCGGTGCAGCACCGCACCGGACGTCTCGAGATCGGCGAAACATCACTGCTCGTCGCCGTGTCGTCAGCGCACCGGGGCGAGGCGTTCGAGGCCTGCCACGCCTACGTTGACCGGCTGAAGGAGCGCGTCCCGATCTGGAAGAAAGAGGTCTTCGAGGGCGGCGAAGAGTGGATCGAGCGCGAAGCGAGGCCGCGGGCGACCTGAAGGTTCGCCCCTACGGCAGTGGCCGCCCGAGGCCTTTCAGGATGTCGGCCTTGTGCTCAGCGAAGTGCTCGGCCGGCATGCGGAACTCGCTCTCGATCGTGACAACGCTGCCGGCCATGCGGCACGAGCGCAACCACTCGTCGACGTTCACCGTCTCCAGCACGGCGAGAGCTAGCGCGTTCGCCTCGTCGTACTTCTGGCCGGCTTTCTCCGCCGTCAGGCCTCGCGAGCCCCAGCGTGTGATCCACGGGTTGATGACGTTGAAAAGGCCGCGCGGCAAGTTCAGGTTCTTGCCTGATCGGCAGCGGCTGACCGTCTCAGGTACGTAGGATAGACCCCAGCCAAGGTGCCACATCAGCTGGCCGTTGGACCACGTGAGGTTGCCGCTCTTTTTCTTGAAATCGTCCGCGGACAGCGAGTCCAGCAGCTGGTGGTAGCCGGCCTTCGTCGTCTCCAGCTCCTGCTTGATCGCGTCTTTGCTTGGGGCAGATGCCGTCGTGTCGGTCATGGGGCCTCCTTGGGGCTAGGTGGCGCTATTCTACCCGAAAAACCAGCGGCGGTGTGCGCCTAGCCACGAATCTTGTCTACCGCCAGCCTCACGCTGTCGCCCGGGCTAACGCCGATCTGCACGTCTTCCAGCTTCCCGTCCGGGCCGATCACGAAGTGGCTGCGGTTGGTGATCACAAAGCCCATGAACCGCTTCTCTCCCCAGACTCCGTACCGCTTCGACATCTCGTGATCTTCATCGGAGAGCAGCGGGAACGGCAGCGAGTTCTTGGCCTTAAACGACTGGTGGCTCTTTGCGCCTTGTCCGCTGACTCCCAACACCACCGCGTTCTTGTCCTGGATGACCGAGAACTCGTCGCGGAAGCCACAGGCCTGGGCGGTGCAACCTGGTGTGTTGTCCTTGGGGTAGAAGAAGAGCACGACTCGCTTGCCGCGGAAATCGGAGAGCGAGACAGGTTTGCCGGTTTCGTCCGGTAGCGTGAATTCGGGGGCTTGATCGCCGATTTTCAGTTCTGCCATCAGTTCTGACATAGGTGGACTCCTTTCGGCGACCATCATAGCGGCTACAATCACAACCGTGTCTATGCTCGACGAAACGCTTGTCCACGTCGGCGGGGAAGACCTAGCCTACTGTTCGCGCTGCGGCGCACCGCTCGTCGTCCGCCTGATCGAGACGGAGGACCGGCCGCGCCTCATCTGCGACCGCGGCCACATCGTCTATGTGAACCCCAAGCTGGTCGCCGGCGTGATCCCGGAGCGGCGAGGTCGCGTGCTGTTGCTGCGCCGCGCGATCGAGCCTCGGCTCGGCTTCTGGACATACCCCGGCGGCTTCATGGAGATCGACGAGACGGCGGAGGAGTGCGCCGCCCGCGAAGCGCACGAGGAGGCCGGCGTCCACGTACGCGTGCTCGACCTGGTCGGCGTTTACTCGCGTCCCGGCCCGGACCCCGGCCCCGGCGTCGTCTCGATCGTCTATCGCGGGACGGTCGCGGTCGGACGCGCAACCGCCGGCCGAGAAGCGCTGGAGACGCGCTGGTTTCGCCCGGAGGACATCCCGTGGGATGATCTGGCGTACGAAACGACGCGCTGGGCGTTGCGCGACTGGATGAAACGCAAACGAAGTTAATCCGCCACCCGAATACAGAAGGAGCCCACCGTGGAATACAAACCGCTCGGCAAGTCAGGAATGCAGGTGTCCGTCACCGGACTCGGCTGCAACAACTTCGGGATGCGGATCGATGAAGCGCAGACGAAGGTCGTCGTCGACAAGGCGATCGAGCTGGGCGTCACGTTCTTCGACACCGCCAACATCTACGGCGGCACGAAGTCGGAGGAGTTTCTCGGCAAGGCGTTGGGCGACCGGCGGAAGGAAGTCGTCGTCGCGACCAAGTTCGCGGGGCCCGTTGGCCAGGGCCCGCTCTACCGCGGCGGCTCGAGGCGGCACGTGATCCAGGCCTGCGAGGACAGCCTGCGCCGCCTCCAGACGGACTACATCGACCTCTACCAGTACCACTTCCGCGACCCGAAAACGCCGGTGGAGGAGACGCTGGACGCGCTCAACGACCTGGTGCACGCGGGCAAGGTGCGCTACATCGGCTCCTCCAACGTAACCGGTTGGATGGTGGCGGACGATGACTGGACGGCGCGCAGCCACCACCTGACGCCGTTCGTCAGCGCCCAGAATGAGTACAGCCTGATGAACCGCGAGGTCGAGAAGGAGGTCGTGCCGGCCTGCAAGAAGTACCGCCTAGGACTGCTGCCGTACTTTCCGCTGGCCAGCGGCCTCCTCACCGGCAAGTACAAGCGCGGCGAGAAGCCACCCGCCGATTCGCGCATCGCCGCCTGGGGGCCGCGTGGAGAGCGCATGTTGTCTGACGAGAACTTCGATATCGTCGAGAAGCTCCAAGCGTTCGCTGACGCGCGCGGCAAGACGCTGCTCGACCTCGCCTTCAGCTGGCTGGCCAGCCACGACTACGTGCCGAGCGTGATCGCCGGCGCGACGAAGCCGGAGCAGGTCGAGGCGAACGCCAAAGCGGCGGAGTGGGTGCTCACGACCGAAGAGATGGCCGAAGTCGACAAGCTCAGCGAACGCGGCGAATCGTAGACAAAGAAACAGGGGCCGCTGCTAAACGGCCCCTGCGCTTCGCTGACGAATACGTCCGCCTAGAACGGGTACCCTTTCGCGCCCTCCATGCCCTTCAGCGCCGAGACTTCGCCGATGTGATTGGAGGGGTGGACGATGGCGACCATCGTGAGGACGCTGCTGATCGGCGTCGGCCCCATCTCGACGAAGTCGATCTTGCGGTCGAGGTCCTCATCGCTGAGGCCGGCAACGTACTCGTCCGTAGCCTTGTGGACGGCCTGGGCGTACTGACGGAGCGCCGGCAGGTCGACTTTCACGCGCTGCGCCCAGGCGAAGACGTCGCCGCCCGGCATCGGCTGCGGCTCGCTAACGCCGGTCTTGTTGGCGAACGGGCCCATCATCAGCGGCTGGCCGCCCTTCACCATCATGTTGACGACGAAGTCCTCTGACATGACGGAGTGCGCGAACGTTGCGCCAATCGGATGTGCGACGCCGCCGGGCAGCTTCGCGCACTGGCTGTCTGTGACATCGGCCATCGTCCCGTCAAAGATCATGCGCGTGATGCCGAGCTGTTGCTTGATAAGGTCTGCCTTGCTCATTCGTCTCCTTCTGCTTGCTAGAACGGGTAGCCCTGGACGCCGTTCATCCCCTTGAGCGCTGCGATCTCCCCGCAGTGGTTCGAAGGGTGGATGACCCCGATGACGTTCAGGAAATACGCCCGCGAGTTCTTGCCAAAGCCCGGGATCTCGATCTGTTCGGCCAGGTCATCCGCGCTCAGCGAGCCAACGTAATCGGTTGTGTTCGCGTAAACCGCCTGCGCGTACTTTCGGGTCTGGTGCAGGTCGACCTGCACCTTCTTCGACCAGGCCAGGAGGTCGCCGCCGGGGCCGGGAGGCGGCTCGCTCAGGCCGGTCTTGCCGGCCCACTCGCCCATCGCCAGCGGCGTCTTGCCGCGTATGGCCATGGTGATCAGGAAGTCCTCGCCAGACACGAGGTGGGCGTATGTCGCGCCAATCGGGTGCGCCTCTCCCTCCGGGAGCTTGTGGCAGAGCTTCTCGTCAACGCCGCCTACCGTCCCTTCGACGATATTGTGGGCAGTCTCGATCTGCATCTTCAGCATGGATGTTGCGTCCATTCGGGGGTTCCTCCTTCTGTTTGCGTATTCCGGGGCGACCGACGGCGATTATGTACCCGGACAACCGTCAGCGCAAGAGATTCGCGGCGCTCCGCGGGGACTCTGAACCACTTCTGACGTGATCAGACGCCGGCGTAGCTGTGTAGCCCCGACACCCAGAGGTTGACCACGAAGTACGTGAACATTACCGCCGCGAAGCCGACCACGAGAATATAGGCCGATCGCATACCCGCCCACTTCCGCAGGCCGCGCATGTGCAGGTAGATGCCGTAGATCAGCCACGTGACCAGCGCCGAAGTCTCCTTCGGGTCCCAGCCCCAGTAGCGGCCCCAGGCGTGGTTCGCCCAGTAGGCCCCCAGCGCGATGCCTCCGGCCAGCACCGGGAAACCGATCATCACCGACTTGTAGGCGATCTCGTCCAATATCCGTGCCTTCGGGAGCCGCGCGAAGCGGTTGCGGTCGCCGCCCTGCGCGATGTAAAGAACCCCGGCCGCGAACGACACGCTGAGCGACGAGTAGGCGATGATCATCGCGGCGACGTGGATCGCCAGCAGGTCGCTGTTCTGCAGCGCCGGCACGAGCGGGTGAACGTCCGCCGGGAAGAACGCCACGCTGATCGCCAGCATCACGAAGACGACAGGCAGGGCCAGCGCGCCGAGCGCCCTCAGAGACCGCGAGCTGTGGGGCCGCACGTAGATCCGCTCGAAAAGGGCGTAGAAACCGAGAACCGCCGTGGCGAAGGCGGTCGTAAATTCGTACATGTTCGACCACGGAGCGTGACCGACGGCGTCCCAACGCGTGGCCAGCGCGACCACGAGAATCGCCAGCGATCCCCAGGTGGCGCCGGTTGCCGCAATGCCAATGGACTCCGCCCAACCGTTCGTGTCGCCGCGCTCGATCGTGGCGATCACCGGCCCGCTGCCCATGTCGGTCGCCATCCGGCGCATCACGAGACGCAGCCCCAGGACGTGCGTCCAGTAGAGCGCGCAGGCCAGCCCCGTCGTGCCGAGAGCGATCAGGACGCACGTGGTTGAGACGGATTCCATCGCTAGCTCCAGGCCATCCGGCGGAACCCCTCCGCGAGCTGGTAGCCGTTCTCTTTGCCAGCCTCTTTCATGCGGGCGCGCAGGCGCTTCTTCAGCTCGGGGAGCGGCGCGCTGCCGATCTGGCTCTTGTGCTTGCGCAGCGCCGCAATCTTGGTCTTGAACGCCTCTTCCGGGATCTCCACCCAGTAGTCCGGGTTATCGCCGGCCAGCAGCAACTCCATCACCCGATGCGCCTGCAGCCCCTCCTCGATCTGCTCCGGGTAGGCGAGCGGGTCGCGGGCCAGTGGAAAGACGGCGTCGACGGCGGCCTGGCCGGTCAGCCGGTGGTCGCGGTGCGTGAACGAAGAGCGGAAGGGGTTCCAGGTGATGACGGTGTGCGGCTTCAGGCGCCGCAGCTCACGTACGATGCGGCCGCGCATCTCCGCGGTGTCCTCGACGAACCCGTCCGGGTAGCGGAGGTAGACCACTTCCTTGACGCCGAGCACGTCGCAGGCCGCGCTCTGCTCCTCCTCGCGGATCTGGCCGAGCTTCTCGCGCGTCATCTCGGGATCCTTGCTACCCATGTCGCCGCTGGTGGTGAGCATGTAGTAGACCTTCCAGCCGCTTTGCACGAGCTTGGCGACGGTACCGCCGCAGAGAAACTCGGCGTCGTCCGGATGCGCGACGATGACCATCGCGGTCCTGGGGTGCTTCTGTTTCTTGTCGACGTGAGTCACGCGCTACAGTCTACAAACGTAAGCGTCAAGCATCAAACAGCAAACATTAAGAATCAAGCAGCCGCGGATTACGCAGGATCGACGTACAGGGGCGTGAATAGACGCTTTCGGACGATCTGCTGGACAAGCATGTCATTGTCGAATTGAGTGCGCAGTTCGGCCACATCCATCTCGTAGGCTTCAATGTCTTCCAGTGGGACCTGAATTCGGCCGCCAACCTTGGTGTGGCGAATGACCCCCCGGCGAATCATCCCGTACAGAGTGTTGAGTTTGATTTCCAAACGTTGAGCAGCTTCTTTCACGGGAATCGTCTTCATGGCGCTCTCCGCCTATGCCACGTGCGCGCCCACGGCGACGCCCCGGTAGCGGGACACCAGGTCGTGGTAGACGTCCTCCACCTGCGCGGCGATCTCCGGCCAGCGGTAGGCCTGCGCCACCTGCCGGGCTTCCTCGCCGAGGCTGCGGCGGAGCGACTCATTCGTCAGCAGGAGATCCAGACGCTCGGCGAAAGGCTCCGGGCAGCGCCAGGGGATCAGGTATCCGGTGCGGCCGTCCTGCACCGTCTCCTTCAGCCCGCCCACGCGCGAGGCGATTACCGGCACGCCGCAGGCCATCGCCTCCAGCGCCACCATCCCGAAGCTCTCGTAATACGAGGGCACGACGCAGATGCTGGCGGCGCTGTAGTAGCGCGGCAGCTCGTCGTGCGGGACAGCATCGCCGAAAACAACCTTGCCTTCGACGCCCATCTCTTCCGCAAGCACGTGTAGCTCGTGGGTGCGCATCGCGTCCTTCTCGTCGCCGCCGACGACCAGCAGTTGGAACTTCCCGTCGAGCTGGGAGACCGCGCGGATCAGCACGTCGATGCCTTTCAACGGCTCGATGCGGCCGATGAACAGCAGGACCGGCACGTCAGGGTCGAGGCCGAGCGCCAGCCGCGACTGCACCATGTCTAGCGGCCGAAAGCGGTCGACGTCCACGCCGCAGGGCACAACCGAGAGGCGGCTCGGCGAAACGTCATACTCTTCGATCAGCGTCTGGCGCTCGCTCTCGCTGCCACAGATGATGCGGTCCGCGCCGCGGGCCACGACCCGCTCCCCGGCGATGCGGTAACGAGGCTCCCGCTCGCCGATGTGGTGGCGGTTCTTGGCCTCCGCCAGCGTGTGGAACATGACAACGTGCGGGGCGTTCCAGCAATCGGCCAGCGTCTGGCCCACCCAGCCGGACAGCCAGTAGTGGCTGTGCACCAGGTCGTATCCTTGCAAGTCAGGGCTGGGGCCCTGACCCACACGGTCCACGAACGCCATCGCGCCTTTGCGGAACGTCTCAAGGTAGCGTCGCTGCGCGGCCTTGTCGGCGTCGAGCGGTCCCGCCGCCACCTGGATCACACGCGTCAAATCGCCGATGCGGGTGACCTCGGGCGTGGCAGCGTCCGTGCGGCGCGTAAAGATGTCGATTGTGTGACCGCGCTTCGCCATCTCGCGGCTAAGCTCGCGGACGTAGACGTTCAGCCCGCCGCTATCGCGGGTGCCTGGCCGGGAAAGGGGCGACGTATGTACCGAGACTACAGCTATCTTGCACATGGGGCGTACTTGTAATAATACGGCACGTCAGGCCCTGCGTATCTCCACGCGGTACACGTTAAGGTCCCGCGCGCCCAGCTCGTACTTGTAGCGCTCATGGCCACGCAGGAAATCGAATCGCTTCTGGCCCGCCTCGATCGCGCGTTGCAGCACCAGCGCCTTCGAGAGGAGACCTACGGAGAAGCCGGCGTAGCCGGGATCATAGCCGCTGTTGTAGAGCAACGTCTCACCCTCGCCGCGGAAGCAGAGCACGCCGGCTGTCCGCTTGCCGCCCAGCTTCAGGAAGATCATCTCGACCAAAGATTCCGACGCCAGGTTCAGCACGAGCCGCCGGAAGAACGATTCCATCTGCTCGGTCATGAAGGCGGCCTTGTCGGAGCGCGAGGCCCTGTGCATCCAGAGGAAGTCATCGAGCGCGGCCTCAACGTCGGCGGGAGATTCCAGCACTTCGAGCTCGACGTCGCCGGCCTTGGGGAGCTTGCGCAGCTTGCGCCTCAGCTCGTGGCGGTCCTTCTTATCGAGCGACGAGACGTACTCCTCGAAGTCACCGGCCAGGGCGATCTGCGGGCAAACGTCATCGACCTCTTTGGCGAAGGTCAGACCGAACTCCGCGCAGACAGCAGGCAGCGCCGCGAGCGACGGTGAGTCCTCCCGCATCGCCCACAGCGCCAGCTCGTCCCACGGCTCCTCGCCGAGGGAATGGAAGAGGGCCGAGAGCAGCTCCGTCTCCCGGCCGGAGGTACACGGGAAGTCCATGTAGTCGCAGACTTCGGTGTCGCCCGCGAATGACAAGCGCGCGCCTTCGCGCATCAGCGGGACGACGCCGGCGAGCCGCTGATCGTCCCGAACAGACAGCAGCATCAGCTCGCGACCTGCGCCGAACTCGCCCCACCACGTGCGCAGCCACGTCGACGAGAGGAAGACGGGCGCGTACGAACAGCGCGGCAGTATCTCCCGCCACTCCGGCTCCAGCGCAGCCAGATCTTCTCTCGCGACGGTCAGGGCCATGTGCACGTCAGGCTAAGAGCCTGACTCTCCGACGAAAGTGATCTGCGTCTCATCTGCGACCAAAAAATCTGCGTTCAATCTGCGAAAATCCGCGGCCAAATCTCGTCGCTACTTCCCGTGCACAAGCGACAGGAACTCGGAGCGCGTGACGCCGCGCCGACGGAAGCCGCCGCGGATGGCGGAGGTGATCATGCGGGCACCGGGCTTCTGGACGCCACGCATCGTCATGCAGAGGTGCTCCGCCTCGATCACGATAGCGACGCCGTCCGGGCGCAGGCCCTCCATGATGGCGTCGGCGACCTGGCTGGTCAGCCGCTCCTGCAGCTGCGGCCGGCGCGCCAGGATATCGACGACGCGGGCGAGCTTGCTGACGCCGACGATGCGCCCCTCCGGCACGTAGCCGACGTGAGCCGAGCCGTGGAACGGCAGAAAGTGGTGCTCGCAGAGGGAATAGAAGGGGATGTCCTTGAGGATCACCATCTCCTTGTGGTCTTCGTCGAAGCCCCTCCGCAGGACATCCTGCGGGTCCTGCGCGAGGCCGGAGAACAGCTCGGCGTAGAGCCGCCCGATGCGCTCCGGCGTCTCGAGCAGCCCCTCGCGGCCGGGATTCTCACCGATCGCCTCGATGATCTCCCGCACGGCGCGCGCGATGCGTTCCTGGTCGATTCCAACGGTAGTCTGCATAAATTGGGCGCGGACCTCGATTTGGGGGCTTACGAAGCGTAATTGTAGCAGAGCAGCGCCGGGCCAAAGTGACTCCGTCACGAATTAGCCGGGTGATTGTGCCTGAGCCACTGCCATGTTGCCGGATGTAAATTTTGGCACCCCCCACCCCCCATCGCTGGTCTGCGAGTCAAGAAATCGTGTCTGGAGCGAGAGACTGGGATCGAACCCGCGACCCTCTGCCTGGGAACAACCTCGGACATTCGCGACCCAGCACCGCCGCACAATTGACTTCTCTATCGCAGTTCGGCACGATTGCTCTGGCCTATACCGTGGTAAGGGGGATTAGCTTGCGTTGCGGCTCGTGCCAGCACGAGAACCCGGATGGCGTGAAGTTCTGCGGGGAGTGCGGCTCCGGGATTCGCGCTGAACTCGTCTGCCGCGCGTGCGGACGCTCGAATCCGCCAAGCACCAAGTTCTGCCACGAGTGCGGCGAATCCCTAGGTTCCGTCCCGGAATCGATCTCCACCTCTGCTCCCTCCCCAGCATTGCCCGTCTCCTTTGTTTCCGGCCGCTACATCGTGAAGAGCTTTCTTGGCGAAGGTGGGCGCAAGCGCGTCTACCTCGCGCAAGACACCAAGCTCGACCGCGACGTGGCCTTCGCGGTGATCAAGACGGAAGGGCTGGATGAGGCGGGGCTGTCGCGCGTTCAGCGTGAGGCGCAGGCGATGGGCCGCCTCGGGGACCACCCCCACATCGTCACCATTCACGACGTGGGCGAGGACGGCGGGCAGCCATACATCGTCTCCCAGTACATGGCCGGCGGCGACGTCGTTGCACTCATCGACTCTGCCCCCAACCGGCAACTGCCGGTCGATCAAGTGGTTTCGTTGATGACGCAGGTCTGCGAGGCACTTGAGCATGCGCATGGCCTGGGCGTCATCCACCGAGACATCAAACCCGGCAACATCTGGCTTACTGAAAGCGGAGAGGCGAAGTTGGGCGACTTTGGCCTCGCCGTGTCTCTCGACCGATCCCGTCTGACAGTTGCGGGGATGATGATCGGCACCGTCGCGTACATGTCGCCCGAGCAGGCCGTGGGGCGCCAGACCGATGCCCGGAGCGACCTCTATTCGCTCGGCGCGATGATGTATGAAATGGTCACTGGACGGCCACCGTTCCTTGGCGAAGATATCGTCTCGATCGTGTCTCAACACATCAACACCGCGCCGGTGTCGCCCTCGTGGCACAGACCGGACCTGCCTCGATCGCTGGAGGCGCAGATACTCCGCCTCCTGGCCAAAGCGCCTGAGGACCGGCCGGAAAGCGCAACCGCCACGTTGGCGGCGCTCAGGGCCGTTTCCAACGCGTCAGCAACCTCTTCCGAGGCAGTCGCAGAAGCGAATCCACTGGACCGGCTCGCCGGCGGGATATTCGTCGGGCGTGAGAAGGAGCTGGACGAGCTAAAGGGATATCTCGACGACACCTTTTCTGGGCATGGCCGCACGGTATTGCTCGTCGGCGAACCCGGCATTGGCAAGACACGGACCACTGAGGAGCTCGTCACGTACGCGCGACTGCGCAACGCCCAGGTATTGTGGGGACGCTGCTATGAGAGCGAAGCGATGCCGGCGTACTGGCCCTGGATTCAAATTGTTCGCTCCTATATTCATGACCAGGATCCGCAGACACTCATATCGCAAATGGGGTCCGGAGCGGTGGAGATCGCGCAGGTCGTGTCTGAGGTGCGCGAACGCCTGCCAGGTCTGCCAGCCACGTCTTCCAGCAGCCCGGAGCAGGCGCGCTTCCGATTCTTCGATGGCATCACGCAATTCCTAAAGAACGCCACGAAGGTTCACCCGGTCGTGATCGTGCTTGACGATCTACACTGGGCGGACAAATCGTCGCTGCTATTGCTGCAGTTCGTAGCGAGAGAGACCAGGTCGTCTCGCTTGCTGATCGTCGGGACGTACCGGGATATTGAGGTCGGCCGGCAGCACCCGTTGAGCCAGACGCTAGCGGAACTCAACCGTGAGCAACTGGGCCAGCGAATGATTTTACGAGGCCTTACGGAGCCGGACGTCTCACGGTTCATATACATGACCTCTGGTGTGGAAGCGCCGAACGCGCTCACACAGGTCGTCTACAGGGAGACGGAAGGGAATCCGTTCTTCGTCAACGAGATCGTCCGCCTCCTGGTTAGCGACGGACGTCTCGAACAGGCGGAAGACGTGACATCGTGGAGTGTAACCATCCCGCAAAGTGTCAAGGAGGTGGTAAGGCGTCGGCTCGACCACCTTTCGCCAGACTGCAATCAGGCGCTGATCGTGGGTGCAGTCATCGGACGCGAGTTCGACCTCGGCATTTTGAAGGAAGTCTGCGAGATCGCGGAAGACCGGTTGCTTGACCTATTGGAGGAGGCAGTGGCCGAGCGCGTGATTGCAGAGGTACCAAGGACGCTTGGACGCTACGTGTTCTCGCACGCCCTCATCCGCGAAACGCTTGCCAGCGAGCTGAGCACGGCCCGGCGGGTCCGGCTGCACCGCCAGATCGCCCAGACATTGGAAGGGCTCCAGAGTAAGAAACCGGAAGCACACCTCGCTCAGATGGCGTACCATTTTTTTGAAGGCGCACAGGGCGGTGACGCGGAGAAGGCAGTCTTTTACTGCCGGATGGCGGGAGACAAGGCGCTCAGCTCCATCGCCTACGAGGAGGCAGCGACGCATTACGAAAACGCGTTGCAGGTCCTTCGATTGCTTGACCATCCGGACCAGCAGGGCGAATGCGATTTATTGCTGGCGTTGGGCGACGCGCAATGGAAAGCCGGCGAGCCCGCGAAATCGAGAGAGACATACGAACTGGCCGCCCAAATAGCTCGATCAGAGGGCCTGCCGGAGCAGCTGGCTTCCGCCGCTCTTGGAATAGGCGGACCTGCGAAGTACGGAGTCGTAATCGACCAGCATCTGGTGGCCCTTCTGGAGGAAGCCATCGAGGTGCTCCCAATTGATCTGTACGCTCAGCGCGCGCGTGTACTCGCTCGCCTGGCCCAAGAAGTGGGCGGGGGAGGACGTCCGGAAGAAGCGCGCGCGCTCGTGCTCAGTGAGCAGGCCGTCGCCCTGGCACGCAAGACCGATGATCGCTCGGCGCTGGTTCTCGCACTCGGCGCCCGCTACTTCATCGCCAATCGGCCGGGAACGAGCGCCGAGCGGCTGTCCATCGCCAATGAAATGACCGAGATCGCCGAGGGGTCCGGCGATAAGGAAGCTCTCCTCGACGGTCACGTTTTGCGGCTGATGTCGCTCTTCGATTCCGGCCGGATGTCGGAAGCTGACGCTGAGTTCGAGTTGGCGTCAGGAATGGCTCGAGAGCTGCGGCTGCCGCTCTACCTCTGGTATTCAGCCGTCTACTCGGCGACTCGAGCGACGATGCAGGGCCGGCTCGCCGAAGCGGAAGGGTTGGCCGCCCAGGGATTCGCAATCGGGCAGCGCGTGGAGCCGCAGCTAGCCCTCCAGTGCTTCAGCGTCCAGATGCTCCTTATCAGGCGGGATCAGTTCAGGCTCATCGAGCTAGAGGCGCAGGTCAAGGGTTTTGCGGCGGCGAACCCCGGGCTTCCTGTGTTTCGTTGCGCGCTCGCGAACTTGTACAAAGAGTTGGGGCGTCCGGACGAGGCACGCGATTTGTTCGAAGACCTCGCTTCTGACGACTTCTCGGTGCTGCCGACGGATAGCTTCAGGCTGGTTGGATTGACGCAACTTTCGGAGGTCGCCGCGTTCCTTGGACACGAAGATGGTGCCCGAGTCCTCTACCACGCTCTCGAACCTTTTGCGCACCGCCACATCGCAATCTTCCCTACGATGGCCTCTCTGGGTTCCTGCTCGCAATATCTTGGTCTGCTGGCGAGCACGGTGGGGCGCTGTGATGACGCGGAGCGCCATTTCAGAGATGCGCTTGACGAGAACATCGCCCTGGGCGCGGTGGTTTCAGCGGCCAGAACGCAATGCGCTTTCGCAGACATGCTCATCCGGCGCGATAGCCCCGGCGACCACGCGCGAGCGTCTCTACTACTGACCGAAGCGCTAACGAAAGCACAAGAGATAGGAGCCAAGGCGATCATCGAAATGGCGCTCGCGCTGAAGGTGAAGCTGCAAGGCCTAGACTCAATGCCCGCCGGTTCATCGATAGATTCTGTGGTGAAGAGCGTGTCTCGCGATAAGCCCGATCTACGGTCGCACGCGGCGCCCGACGGCACGGTCACGCTCGCCTTCAGCGACATTGAAGGATCGACGATTCTCACAGAGAAGTTGGGGGACCAGCGATGGATGAGCCTGCTTCGAGAGCACAACCAAGTCGTCAGAAAGCAGCTGCGGACCCATCACGGGTTCGAAGTAAAGTCCGAGGGGGATGGCTTCATGCTGGCCTTCCAGAGCGCATTGCATGCGTTGCGCTGTGCGATTGCCATCCAGCGCGACCTCGCCAAGAGGAACGAAGGCGCCGCTGATCCCATAAGGGTGCGAATGGGGCTTCATACAGGTGAGGTCATCAAGGAGGCGAATGACTTCTTTGGCAAGAATGTCATCCTTGCCGCTCGAATCGCGGCGCAGGCAGTGGGCGGGCAGATTCTGGCATCGAGCGTTGTGGAAGCCGTGGCAGAAAGCTCACACGAGTTCAACTTCAAGAACCCCCGCGAGCTTCAGCTGAAGGGCCTCGCGGGCACTCACTCCGTGGTCGAAGTCGCCTGGTGAAACGGGTCGCCGACTTGGCGAGCCCCAAAAGCTCGGGCGGAAAGTGTACAAGAGGAAGCGCAGCGAATATGATTCGTGGACACATCTGCCCCATGGGGGATTAAATGCCAACGATTGTCTGCCAGCCCAACCGCCACGACCCTATCGTCGATCTGCGCCATGGCTAGCGCAGATCCGCCCCTGTCCATCGAGGACGCGCCCATCTTCCAGGGATTGTCCGCTGAGGAGACCGACTCCATCCTCGCGCGCATCCAGCTAAAGCAGTTCCCGGCTGGAGCCGATATCCTTCACGCCGGGCAAACGTCTCCAGGGCTCTACGTGATCCGCTCCGGCCTGGTCGCGGCGATTGTCCGATACGCTGGCGGAAGCGAAACCGAAGTCGGCCGGCTCGGCCGGGGCGAGTGCGTCGGCGAAATGGCGTTGTTGACCGGCGAGCCCTGCTCGTCATCCGTACGAGCCATGTCCACCACCGAAGCCTGGCTTCTTGAGCCGGACGCCTTCCTCGAGATCACGGGGCGCTTCCCCGCCATCTGGCGAAACTTCGGTCGCGTTCTCAGCCAGCGGTTGGCCCGCACGAGCCGGCATCTTGCGGTGCGTCCGTTTGCGAATACCACGATTCTGGTCATTGACCTCCCGGATGAGGAAGCGGCGGTGATCGCCTACGCGACCGCGGCGAGCGTCGCGCGTCAGACAGCGCAGTCAACGCTACTTGTCGATTGCCGGACATCCCAAGCATGGCCGGCAACACCGGCGGCCCCGCTTAAGGCAGGCCCGAGCTTCCCGGCTCTACTCAAGGATCAGGCGCTTCTGGCAGAACACGAAGCGCCGGCGACTGACGCAAACGGAACGGCCGAGGCGAGGGTAAGTCTGCTCCGTGGCCCGGACGAGCCTCAGATCGAGACGCGCGACGCCCTGGAGATTCTCGATTGGCTGCGCCGCTTCTACCATTACATCATTGTTCTTGGCGAAACCGGATCCAGTGAATTGCGAAGGGAGCTACTGCGGAGCGGCGCCTCGCTGAGCGTGGTCATCAGCGAAGATAGCCACGAGCTACCCTCGTGGGTGGGTGAATTGTCGAATTCAGTTCAGTCCAACGCCAAGTTCAAGGTCTCGATCCTGACCGGAGACCTCGCCGATACTTCGCTCATCCAATCGATAGAAAACGAGACCGGCCGCGCCGTGCGGCGACTTCCAATCTCTCGCGCCGCTGTCCGGGAGCTCGGTTCCCGCAAGCCGATCCCTACGGGCACCGGCGACGAAAGGCTCCGCACCGGGATAGATCGATTGGCGCGACAAATTGCCGGAAAGGAAGTGGGCCTGGCGTTGGGCGCAGGCGCCGCCAAGGGGTTCGCGCACATTGGCGTCCTGACAGCACTCCGGGAGAACGACATTCCGATCGACTTCCTCGTTGGCACGAGCATCGGCGCGGTCGTTGCCGCGCTCTTCGTCTGTGGGGTACCGCTGGACGAAATCCAGTTTCTGCTTCAGGGCGCGGACCGTAAGCTCGCTCGATGGACTCTGCCCCTTCACTCCGTTTGGAGCGACTCCGGCCTCGTTCAGCTTCTAAAGGGCCATGGACAGACGACGCGCTTCCGGGATCTGCCGATCCCATTTGCGACCGTGGCCACGGACATCACGTCCGGCCGGGAGGCGGTCCTGCGGCGCGGTCTGGTCTGGAAGGCGGTGCAGGCCAGTGTGACTGTCCCGGGTATCTTTCCTCCGGCTGCCAACCGTGGCCGTGTCCTCGTCGATGGCGGTCTCGTAAACCCTGTGCCCGGTCAGACCGTGCGCGATCTGGGGGCGGACATTGTGGTCGCGGTCGATCTTATGACGTCGTCCGCTCGATCGGCGGATCATTCGAACACGCGCCGGCTGAATGGCGACTCGCCCAAGTTGCGAATTCCCAATCTAGTGGAGATCATGTGGCGATCCAACGAGATCATGCAGGAAGAAGTGACGCTTCGCAGCGCCGCGACCGCCGACCTCACGATTGAGCCGAAACTCGGCCGCGTTCGCTGGAGCGACTTCAGCAAGCGTGGCCGTGAGTATCGTGCGGCAGGGGAAGAGGCCGCGAGGGAGAAGCTGGCGGAGATCTGGCAGTTAGTCGCTCGCGCCGTGCCGAGAGGCTAGGGAGATGACCCAGACGAGAGCCGCCGCGGACGTACTGAAACGCATCCCTATCTTCGCCAATTGCCCGGCGGACGAACTGTCCGCGCTCGAGTCTTCACTTGAATATCTCGAAATACCTGCTAACGATGTCATATTCCGCGAAGGTGAACCCGGCGACAGCATGTTCGTGATCGGCGAGGGCCAGGTAAAGATCGTCTCCGATGTCGAGACGGAGAAGGTTGTGTTCGCCAACCTAGGAACCGGCGACTTCTTTGGAGAGATGGCACTCCTCACGGGTGCGCCCAGGTCGGGGGGCGCGGTGGCGGGAACGGATGTCCGGCTGTGGCGCATCGCACGGACAGCATTCGAAGGCATCCTGCATGACCATCCGAGCATCAACGCGGAAATCAGCCGCGTGCTGGGCGAGCGCATCGAGCGTGGGAACCACCGACGCTTTCAGAATGAGGCATTTACGCTGGTCACGCTCACGCCCGAGCGCCGAGACATCACCATTGGGCGCTCTGATCAGAACGACGTCGTCATCGACGACCCACAGGTTTCCGCTGTTCACGCCCGAATCCGTGCGAGCGAGAGCGGTTGGGAGATCTCCGACGAAGGGTCGAACACCGGCACCTACGTAAATCGCCGCCGAGTTACGGTGGCCAGCCTCAACGACGGTGACGAAATTCTGATCGGCACCAACAAGATGTTTGTCGACGGCGCCACGGTTAAAGGCTTCGTCGAACGGGAAGGCCTGCGCATCGACGTGATCGGCCTCGGTAAGGTCGTTGGTCACGGGAAGCGCATCTTGAACGATGTCTCGCTGAGCATTCACCCGGGCGAGTTCGTGGCAGTCGTTGGCGGAAGCGGAGCGGGCAAGAGCACCTTCCTTCATGCCCTCAGCGGGTTCTCCCCCGCGACCGAAGGTGCCGTCGAGTACAACCAAATCAACCTCTACGAGAATCTCGGGCTGTTTCGCTCGCTGCTCGGCTACGTCCCACAGGACGACATCGTTCACGCGGAGCTTACCGTCGAGCGCACGCTACACTACGCGGCCAAACTCCGCCTGCCGAATGACACGACGAAGGACGAGATACATCGGCGCATCGACGAGGTGCTAGCAGTCGTTGGTCTTGACGAGCACCGTAAGACAACTGTGAAGCGGCTGAGCGGCGGCCAGCGCAAACGCGTCAGTGTTGCTCTGGAACTTCTTGCGCGTCCCAAGGCTCTCTTCCTTGACGAGCCGACATCCGGGTTGGACCCAGCACTCGAGGGTCGGATGATGGCCCTCTTCGGAAGTCTCGCCGAGCAAGGCGCGACTGTTCTTGTGACCACGCATTCAACCCAGAACCTGAGGATGTGCGACAAGATCGCCTGGTTCGCGCCGGGCGGACATCTCACGTTCTTCGGCTCGCCGGCAGAGGCGCTACGCCACTTCGGCGTTCGGGACTTTGGCGAAGTCTATCCTCTCCTCGACTCGGAGGATTCCCGTGCGGAATGGATGCAGAAGTTTGAGGAGTCGCCGGCCTATGCTACCAACGTTAAGGAGCGCAGGGACGTGCGGCAGATGCCCCGGTCGCCACAGATCGCGGACGCTGCAACTTCCCCACGACCAGCCGGTTTGGTCCGGCAGCTCTACTGGTTGACGCGGCGCTACGCGGAAGTCCTGATGCGCGACACGCTGAACTTCGCGCTGCTTCTCTTCCAGGCGCCGGCGATAGCGGTAGCGCTGCTGTTTCTATTCAACAAGAACATCTTTGCCGGGACAGCGGCTGAAGGCGGCGACGCGTTACGGGGCTTGATGGCGTTCCACATCATTACGGCTTCAGCAATCTTTCTCGGCGCATCTAACGCCGCGCGCGAGATCACCAAGGAGTCGGCAATCTATGCCAGGGAGCGTCTTGTCAACCTGACCGTCGTTCCGTACGTCATGTCCAAAGTGATCGTGCTGTCCCTGCTGTGTTTGTTCCAGGCAGCGGTGCTCATCGGCATCTTCATGCTGCGCATGGACTTGCCGGGGTCTGAGTGGGACCTCTTTCCAACACTCCTTGCAGCCGTCTTCCTCACGGAGCTCGCCGGGCTGGCGATGGGCTTGCTCGTCTCCGCATCCGTCGCCAACTCCGACAGGGCCATGGCGATTGTGCCGGTGCTGCTGATACCGCAGCTCATCTTCGCCGGCGCGCTGGTCCCCGTAGACCGAATGCTTGTGCCGGCGAAGGTGCTATCGCAGTTGATGATCAGCAAGTGGGCGCTTCAGCTCACCGGCCGTCTCGCCCACCTCGACACGCTCTTCGCCCCGCAATTTCCTGACGCGTTCGCCAGGCCCTACGAGAACGGCTTCGACGTCCCTGGGTGGTTGCCGTGGGCAGTCCTATCCGCGTTCGTTGTCCTCATGCTGGCTGCGACCATCGTCGTGCAGAAGCGGAAGGATGTCATCTAGAAAGGCCGCTGCCGAAACGTGAGCGACCGCGTCACCTGACGCGATCCGGCAAGAACCACGAGCGCGTCTGCCCCAGCATCCGCTTACGTTGTCGCGATAACCTGTCCGATTGGGACGCAGCCAGCCCCGATTGGCGGCAAGTCGTCTCCGGCGACCAGCGACCCATCCGGGGCGAGGATTACCGGCACCGGCTGCTGCAAGCCGGTGAGGAACGGCGCGACGGCGCCCGTGTAAGCGGCGCCGGACCTGGCGAGCGTTACCTGTTGCACCTTCCCCGTCGACCACTCGGCGACGATGGCAGCGGTCCCGACGGCTGGGCCGAGCTGGCCGGTCACGATCGCCACGCCGTCCACGCCGCATGCTTATCGAGCGCTGCGATCGGCGCCGGAACGCCGGTGCAGGCGTCGCCGCCCTGTCCGTAACAGTCGGGGAATCCCCATTCCTGCCCCTGCTGGACCACGGCCAGCCAGTCGCCGGGAGTGGCGTCGCCGAGGTCGTCGCGCTGGTTCATCGTCACGGATAGGTCGCTGGTATGCGCACGAGGTTGTTGTCTGCGAAAGCGCGCGGGACGCCCGCCAGAAGGGCGGCCAGGAGAACAAATAGGATGGCTCCGGCCGGTACTCCCGGCCGGAGCCATCTGCGTTGCCTGGCG
>DAINDD010000021.1:26971-40031 GCA_036732045.1 Chloroflexota bacterium | reverse complement strand
GAACTCCTTCTGCGCAATGAACTCCTTGAGGATGTCGTTCTGCAGCGTCCCGGCGAGCTGGCTGCGCTTCACGCCGCGCTTTTCCGCGGCGGCGATGTACATCGCCCAGATGACGGCGGCGGGGGAGTTGATCGTCATCGAGGTTGTGATCTCGGCGAGCGGCAATTGGTCAAGCAGGATCTCCATGTCGCGAAGGTGGGAGACGGCGACGCCGCACTTGCCGAACTCGCCGACTGCTTCCGGGGCGTCGGTGTCGTAGCCGTACAGCGTGGCCATGTCGAAGGCGATTGAGAGGCCAGAGTTCCCCTGCGATAGGAGGTAGCGGAAGCGCGCGTTCGTCTCTTCGGCGCTGCCGAAGCCAGCGAACATGCGCATTGTCCAGGGCTTGCCGCGGTAGCCGGTCTTGTGGACGCCTCGTGTGTACGGATAGTGTCCGGGCGAACTGGTGTCGCGCTCGGCGCCGTCTGGCCCGTAAACGCGCTCGATCGGCACGCTAGAGGTGGTCATGAAGCGCTTGTCGTCGCTATTCCGCTCATCCTGAGGCTCTCGAAGGACGTTTGTGCTCATGGCGAGTCTAGGATAGCACTGGTCACCAAGGCTCATAGTCGTAGGCTTCGCCTTCGAGGTCTTTCCAAGGCAACCCAATTTCATTCAGCAGTTCTTGGTATCCGATCGTGTCTTGGACAGCAAAAGCTTCGATTGCGCTCCGGTTCTTGTCGAACATTTCGGCGTAAGACGTCAGCGTTGAGTGATTTAGGTGGTTTAGGTACGTCGTGAGATTTGGATTCTCCTCGGTCGTGAATGATATGTCGTGGAAGCCCAGGCCGTCGGATGAGCGAGCTTCTTTGAGCGCGGTGGTCATGTTCGGGTTGAAGTACTGGTGATGCGTTTCGAACCCTAATACGCCCAATCTCTTGAGGAAGAGACGTGTCACGTATGGGAGTTTTCTGGTTATGAGCAAGCCGGTTATGTTGTTGCGAATGCACTTGGATAGGAAGCGTTTGAGGTGTGGTACATGGCTGTCGGGGTAGATCCACTCGCGGTAGTTCTTGTCTTCAATTCCGAAGACAAGGCCGGTGCCGTCGTGGCGGGCAACATGGTCGAGGGGGGCTGAGTTGTCGAGCGTGCTCGTCCCGATGGCGATCTGTTTTGGGCGGCCATGCACGACTTCAGAGTGAAGGACGGAGAACGAGGAACTTGAGGTGAGGGAGTTGTGTACTACCGTTTCGAGGGCCTGAGCGCACATTTTGTCGTCACCTGCAGCTGTGGTGTAAGCGGAATATGCTTGGAGAATCTGGTCGCGACGAGAGGCTGGTATTTGCGAATCTGCTGAAGCGAGAGAGTAGGCGGGAGTAGAGAGTTCTGTGTCGGGAATCTCCGTTCTAATCGTGTTCCGGAGTTTGAGGGATCGTATGGCGTCGGTGATGCTGACAGGTTGGGCACGCTGGGGAAAAGGGCCTGCCTCAGATATCTTCGACTCAAGCATGCGATTGGTTGCGACCAGTCGGTTTGGTTGGCGGAGAATGTTAATGACGCGACGGGCGGCTACACGCTCCCAGTCTGCGCGGGTGGCCATGAATCATGAGCCGGGATTGAGGTCAGCCACCGAGGTGTTCATTTATATAGATATATAACTATCACAGGGTGGCCGAGTGTGTAAGGTTCGGGAGCCCTTTGCGCCGCTTGTCACAAGGCGTTGACATGTGTGCTAGAATCATGCACGCGTCTTAGCAATTGACCGGAGAGATACATGGCAGTCGAGCCTTTTGACAACTACCTGGACCTTGTGGATGCCGCGCGTACTCTCAACATCCATCCGCAGAGCCTGCGCCGCCTGATCAAGCAGAAGAAAGTGCCGGCAGTCCTCTTTGCCGGCAAGTACCTCATCGAGCGCACTTCGCTCGAGCAGTTCAAGTCCAGCTACGACCCGCGCCCCGGCCGCAAGGCGATCCGTCGCCTGCTCTAAGGATCAGAACTAGCCGGTGCGTTCGGCTCGCCGGGCGGAGATGTACTCGATGCTTGCCCGGTACTGCTCTTCTTCGATCAGACCCTTCGCCATCAGGTAGTTGAGCATCGGCTCCAGGCCAAGGATCGAGATCAGGTTGTAGCCACGCTGCTTGAGCAGCTCCTTCGCCCCTTCCTGCCTGTCCAGCAAAACGAGCACGTCCTTCACGTCCAGCGCCGCGTTCGCCTTCAAGAACTCGCCGGTTTCGACGACACCGCCGCCGCTAGTCACCAGGTCGTCGATCAGGAGCACAGTCTCTTCCGGCGTGTACAACCCTTCGACGAAGACGCGGCTGCCGTTGCGCTCCTTTGCGGGGTGCACGTAGATGAGGGGGACCCGAGAGCGCAGTGAGAACGCCGTCGCCAGGTGCAGGCCGCCGAAGGGGATGCCGCAGACCCGCTGGAACTCGGTGACTTGCGGGTCGCGCTTGGCCTGCAGCGTCCGCACTTCCTCCAGCATGACGCCGGCGGCGCGATCGAGTGCGGCGGGGTCGCTGATGAGCAGGCGGAGGTTGATGTATACCGGCGAGTGCTGGGTGGTGCGCCCGATTGTGAAGTCGCCGAACTTAACAGCGCCGACGTCCCACAGCGCCTTGGCCAGCCACAGATTTCCTACGTCTTCGTCTGAGACCATTACGCTGCCCTAACAAAGAAAGAGGCCCACACCAGAAGGAGCTGGGCCTATCTAACGAACAGGGCGACGATAACATTCGCCTGTAAGAGCGTCAAGATTGCGCGCCGAACCGCTCGCGGACATGCTGCCGCCAGGAGTCCCCAACCTGTGGGTTAACTGCGTGTTCCGGGATCTCGCCGCGCAGGGCGGCGAGCAAGTTCTCCGCCGCGAGCAGTGCCATTCGGGAGCGGGTGGCAACGCTGGCGCTGGCGATGTGCGGTGTCACGATGAAGTTCGGCAATGTGAGCAGCGGGTCGTCCGGTGACATCGGCTCAGGGTCCGTCACATCGAGCGCAGCAGCCGCGATGACTCCGGAGCGCAGCGCCTCGTACAGCGCGGCTTGATCGACGAGCGGGCCGCGGCCGGTGTTGACAAGCATCGCCGTCGGCTTCATGAGACGAAGCGTCCGTGCGTTGATCAAGTGCTTCGTCTCGGGCGTGAGCGGCGCGTGAAGCGAGACAAAATCGGACTCGCGCAACAGCTCGTCCAGGGCGCGAAACTCGATGTTCAACTCGCGTTCAGCGCCCGGCTTGCGAGATGGTCCGGTGTAAAGCACGCGCATGCCGAATCCGCCGGCGCGCTGCGCTACCTTCCTGCCGATACCGCCGAGGCCGACGATGCCAAGCGCGGCGCCGTGCACGTCCTGGCCAAGGAGTGTCTCCGGTCCCCACGTCTTCCAGCGGCCGTCTCTGACGTGGCGGTCGCTCTCCACGACGCGGCGGGCCGCGGTGAGAAGCAGCGCGAACGCGAAGTCGGCTGTTGTCTCGCTCAGCACGCCGGGCGTACGCGTGACGAGTACGCCGCGCGCGGTGGCCGCCGGGACGTCGATGTTGTCGAAACCGGTGGCCATGTTGCTGACGATCAGCAGGTCGGGTGCAGTGTCGAGAAGCGAGGCATCGATGCGGTCCGTCAGCAGTGTGAGCAGCGCATCGCTCTGCTGCGCCTTGCGCGCGAGCTCCTCGGGAGACGGCGGGAGCTCCTCTGGCCAGACCTCAACGTTAGTCGCCTCCGCGAGCCGTTCGAGCGCGGGCCCGGGCAGGTGCCTCGTGACGAATACGCGCGGGCGTTTGCTCCTCACGCGCGGCGCTGGTCCGGCTCTTTGCCACCGGCGTAGCGTGGCTTGTACTCCGGCTCGACGCCGCGGACCTGGTCGCAGTGCATGCGGTCGTGGCGGTAGTAGGAGCGCAGCCACTGCATCACGGTCAGCGAGCCGAACATCCGCTGCGACCCCTTGCGCTCGAAGTCTTCCGGGCGCAGCGCTTCGATCAGCGCCACCGTCTTAGCCCGCTGACGGCGCATCTCGCCGACGTGCTCGCCGACGCTGTGCTCGTCCGCCTGCTCGAGAGGGATCGCCGGGGGCTCACCGCGGACGCCATCGAGGTCTGCGCCGTCCTCCTGGAGCGCCCTGGCGACCCACGCGCGGTAGGCCGTTTCCATCTCGCAGAGGTGCGACATCTGCTGCTTGGCGTTCCACTCGCCTTCGCCGGTTGGTTGGGGTGGCCGCGTCCGGTTCATCGAGCCGCTCCAGAACGTCGAGTAGCCGCGCGCGTTCCTCGGCCATCTTCTGCGTCAGTTCGTCGATCTGCGCTTGGTCCGTCATCCGGCCTCCTTCGGCTGCATCATACGGGCGTCCCAAACGCGCTACAATAAAAGAAAGGCATAAGGAGCACCGATGACGACGAAAGACCCCCGCGAACCGTTTACGCGGATCAATGTACAAGAAGCGAAAGAGATGCTGGCGAACGGCGCCGAGATAATCGACGTCCGCGAGCCGCACGAGTACACGGCCGGCCATGTTCCAAACGCTGCTCACATACCGGTAAACACCGTTTACGCGCGTCGGGCAGAGCTGCCGAAGGACAAGGAAGTTATCTTCGTCTGCGCGGTAGGCCAGCGGAGCGCTCTCGCATCTGAGATGGCGGCCGCGGCCGGCCTCACGCGCATCTTTAACTTGGACGGCGGCACGGAGGCCTGGGCCAACGCGGGCGAGCCGCTGGAGAAGTAGCGTTTACCATCAGACTGTCCGGCTTCCCACTCTCCGCGAGACCGCACGCTGACCGTTGAAAGCTGACCAGCTGACGGTCTCCTTGCACCTTACGTACGCGTCATGGTATCGTGCGTGCGGTTCGCCCGCCGGATGGTCGCGTCCCACATTCGACCCCGGCCTGTGACGCTTTTTTCGAATGGACTTTCGCTTCTCGCCGCCAGAAGAAGCCTTCCGCCAGGAGATACAAGACTGGCTGAAGGGCAACCTGCCCGATAATTGGACGGGTGACCGCTTTTCGCGCGGCGGCGGCGACCCCGACGGCATGAATGTCTACGCCGAGTTCGCGCGGCGCTTGGCCACGAAGGGCTGGGTAGCCCCGCACTGGCCCAGGGAGTACGGCGGGCTCGGCCTCTCCGTAGTCGAGCAGCTGATCTTCAACGAAGAGATGGCCAACGGCAACGCGCCGATCGGTTACTCGAGTATCGGCGTCGGCTGGGCAGGCCCAACGATAATCGTCTACGGGACCGACGAACAGAAACAGCGCTTCCTGCCGCCGATCACCGCCGGCACGGCGATGTGGTGCCAGGGCTTCTCCGAGCCGAACGCTGGCTCCGACCTCGCGGCGCTGCAAACACGCGCCGTCCGCGATGGCGACGATTACGTGATCAACGGGCAGAAGATCTGGACCTCCGGCGCGCACTACGCCGACTGGATGATCCTCATCGCCCGGACAGATCAGGAAGCGCCTAAACACAAGGGCATCTCCTACTTCCTCGTCGATATGAAGGCGCCGGGCATCACGATCCGGCCGCTGATCGACATGATGAACAACCACGGCTTCAACGAGATCTTCTTCGAGAACGTGCGTGTCCCGCGGTCCAACCTCCTCGGCGAAGAGAACCGAGGCTGGTATATGGCGACGACCACGCTCGACTTCGAGCGTTCGTCGATCGGCGGCGCGGTCGGGGCCAAGCGGATGCTGGACGACCTCGTCGTCTGGTGCCGGGAGACGAAGAGCAACGGGCACACGCTGTACGACGAGCCGCCGGTGCGCTGGCGCCTGGGCGAGGCCGCCGTCGAGGCGGAGCTCGGGCGGCTGCTGTCGTACCGGGTCGTCACGCTCCAGGCGCGCGGCCAGGTGCCGAACTACGAGTCGTCGATCGCCAAGCTCTTCAACACCGACATGCAGCTGCGGATGGCCCGGTCCGGCCTCGAGATCATGGGCCTATACGGACAGCTCGACCACAAAGACGAGATGGCGCCGCTCAAGGGCCGCTTCGAGCGCCAGTATCTTTGGCAGACGGGGCTGGCCGTCGGCGGCGGCACGACCGAAATCCAGAAGAACATCATCGCCATGCGCGGCCTCGGGCTGCCGCGCCAGTAGAACAACTCAACGGGAGGAACAGATGGACCTGGGACTAGACGAACAGCAAGAGATGCTCAAGAACGTTGCGCGGGACTTCCTGGAGAAGGAGTGTCCTGAGTCGCTCGTCCGGCAGATGGAGGAGGACGACAAAGGCTATTCGCCGGAGCTCTGGCAGAAGATGGCCGAGCAGGGCTGGATGGGCCTGACGATCCCCGACCAGTACGGCGGCGCGGGCCTCACGCTGTGCGAGCTCGTCGTGCTGCTGGAGGAATTCGGACGCGCGCTGGTGCCGGGACCGTTCATCTCGACGGTCGTCCTTGGAGCGGTGCCGATCATGGAAGCCGGCAGCGAGGCGCAGAAGAAGGAGTTCCTGTCGCGCATCGCTTCCGGCCAGATCATCATGACGATGGCGCTGACCGAGCCCTCCGCTAAGTGGAGCGCCGACGGTATCACGCTGGCCGCGAAGAAAGAGGGCACTGACTACGTCCTGAACGGCACCAAGCTGTTCGTCCCCGATGCGCACGTCAGCGACTATATGATCGTCGTCACGAGGACGGGCGGTAAGGGCGAAAGCGGCATCACGCTGCTTATCGTCGACTCCAGGTCGCCCGGCATCAAGTACGAGGTGCTGAAGACGATCGCCGCCGACAAGCAGTGCGAGGTGACGTTCGAGAATGTGAAGGTTCCCGCGGCTAACCTGCTGGGTAAGGAAGGAAAGGGCTGGGCGATCGTGGACAAGACGTCGAAGGTCGCGACGGTTGCCGCCTGCGCGTACCTTGTCGGCCTCTCGCAGATGGACTTCGACGTGACACTGAACTACGCCAAGGAGCGCGTCCAGTTCGGGCGGCCGATCGGCTCCTTCCAGGCGATCCAGCACAAGCTGGCCGACGCCGTCATCGACGTGGACGGCTCGCGGTTCATCACGTACAAGGCGGCCTGGAGCCTGGCCGAGGGCGAGCCGGATGCCGACCTCATGATTTCGATGGCCAAGGCGTGGGCCTCGGACGCGTCACGGCGCGTGGTGGCGCATGGGCAGCAGATCCACGGCGGCATCGGTTTCACCAAGGAGTACAAGATCCAGCTCTACTTCCGCCGCCAGAAATGGATGGAGCTGATGTGGGGCGATGCGGACTACCACCGCGAAAAGGTCGCCCAGCTGATGGGCGTCTGATCCAACGCGCTCAAACAGTAAGCAGCGAACAAGCAATCAAACGAACCGCCGTCCGGTCCCGGACGGCGGTTCGTTTTTGCGTTGGTAACGGACGCACGCGCCGGGCGTCTAGAGAGATATGATGTCGGGACAGTCTCAACACGGTGTGGGGCGGACGCCGACTCCGATTTCGAATTGGCCAATTTGGCTCATTGGCATCTCTGCAATTGTTCTGGGGTGCGCTATTCTGGCGATATCCGCCGGTCCCTTCACGAGCAACCAGCGTCAGATCGTAACGATACTTCTCGTCGCAGGGGGCGGCCTTTCTCTCCAATTTGCTTGGTCTCGGTCGCATCCGAAGCCACTGCCTGCAGATTACGTTCGTTACAGATCATGGTGGATACCCCGATCGTTAAGGATGCGAGCCCTCGCCGTAACAGCGCTCGTTGGTGTGACGGGGCTCGTTGCTTCAGGTACGCATTCCACGGGAGACGCAATCCTCGCTGCACTGCTGTATGTCGCGCTTCTTGGTATCAATGCCTGGACGGGATATGACGGCAGCTACGTCGAGCTCCAGCCCGACAGACTGAACGTAAGCAAGGTCGCGAGCACGGGACGAACGTCAATGACCGTCGGCTCGAAGATCAGTTATTCGGACGTTGACTCGGTCCGCGTGAAGAAGAGCGGCGACTTCGAGCTCCGCTACCTCGACAAAGGCCGGCGCGAGAAGGTGAAGAAAGTCTCGTTCAAGATCCTGCCTCAGCTACGTAAGGAGTTCCTGGATGACCTCCTATCTCGGCTGCAAGAGGCCCGCCCCGAAGGCGTGACCGTCACTGACGACCGCAAACTTCAGTAGCGAAGCGTAGGTCCCGGCATCGACCGGGACGGCGCTTAGCATTCGCCCGTGACCCGTGATCCTCGACCCTTGACCCGCCCAACGCCATAATGGGTAACGTGAAGATCAGCGACCGGATCGACCGATTCGTGGCGGTGGGAGGGCTGGCGGCCGGCGTCTACGCGGGCTACAAGGCCATCTCCGTGCGGGAGCAGCGCCTCGGTCTGGAGCACGACGCCGCGGAGACGAAACGGCGGGCGCACCACACCTGGTCGGCGCGGCGGTTCTACGAAATCGCGGTGACGCGGCAAGGGCTGCTGATCAAGCTGGGGCAGATCATCGGCTCCCGGCCGGACTTGATCCCGGACGAATACATCGACGTGCTCTCGCGGCTGCAGGACGACGTGCCGCCACGGCCCTTCCCGTCGATCAAGCGCCGGATCGAGCGCAGCCTCGATCGCACGCTGGAGGACGTCTTCGCGGAGTTCGAGGAGACGCCGATCGCAGCGGCCTCGCTTGCCCAGGTGCACAAGGCGCGGCTTCAGGACGGGCGCGTGGTCGCGGTGAAGGTGCAGTACCCGGGCATCCAGGCGATTGTGGAAAACGACCTGCGCAACATTCGCTTTCTGCTGCGCATCCTGGCCCAGTTCGAGCGCAATCTGAACTTCGGCCCGATTATCGAAGAGGTCTCGCAGAACACGCCGATGGAGCTCGACTTTATCAACGAGGGGCACAACGCGGAGCTGATCGCCAGGAACTTCGCGGACCGCGACGATATCGTCGTGCCGGAGATCTACTGGGAGTACACGACTCGCCGGGTGCTGGTGATGGAGTTCGTCGAAGGGATCAAGGTGACGGACGTGGCCGGGCTGCATCGTATCGGCGTCGGTCCACAGGCGGTCGCGCAGCTGGTGACGGACGCGTACTGCGAGCAGCTTTACCTGCATGGGATGTTCCACGCGGACCCGCATCCCGGCAATCTATTTATCCAGCGAGGCGCCAACGGCAACCCGAGGCTCGTGATGCTGGACTTCGGGTTGTGCCGCAAGTACGACGATAAGTTCCGCCTGGGCTATGCGCGGCTGGTGAACGCGATGCTGCGCTGGGACATCCCGGCGATGATCGAGGGCTACAAAGCGCTCGGGATTACAGTGAAGAACCCTAATGACCCGACGGTGTACGTCGAGTTAGGGCGCGCAATGATGGAAACTTCCAAGCCAGGAACGGCGTACGCCGATCCGGATCTGACCGCGGAGGCGAACGTGCGGATGGCCAAAGTCATTCGCGCGAATCCGATCACAGACATCCCCCGGGAGTTGCTGCTGATCATGCGCGTGGTCGGACTGCTGAGCGGGCTCGGAAAGCACCTCGACTCGCGGGTGGACGTGACTAAGACGATCCTGCCGTACACGCAGATGGCGCTGGAGGGCGCGCGGTTGCCAGCCGGCCCAGCCCGCTCTGTTCCCGCCCCGGAATAGGTTACCCGTCCGCCCGCGAAGATTACGCCAAAGGAATTCGCTCAACATAATGCGGTTTCGGACGCCGAAACTGCATCCGTAATCGGTCAAACTTGAAGGCCACCCTCGCCGCTGCAGATATGAATTGACGTCGTTGTACGTTCTAATGCCGGAATCGTTCCGTAATCCCAAAAACATAAAACTGCAAAACGAACTCCCAGTTTTGCCCGCTTTCCCCGTCCGGTTTTCGCCCAACGGGCCGCGCTCTTCTGGACTCCTCGCGGCTCCGCCAGCGCTTGTTCGGTCGGGCGCGTCGTTGGCTCACAGCAGATTCGAGCGGATGAGCGGATGACGCTTGTGCGCGTTCGGACGGTGTCGCCCTGAGTCCGGAGATGAAGGATCTCACTCATCGGAGGCATCTGGCCCCGCTACGAGGTTCTTCGTCGCTACGGCTCCTCAGAATGACGCTTGCGCAGTGCTCAGGGGGAGAAGAGGCTCGTTACAGCCGTGTTTCTGCCACGAAAGCGAGGGGGAATCGCGTTGACACCCACGTTTGGGCGTGCTTAAAATCTTGGTGAACACGCCCACGCCCACATCGTTTTGCACAATTTAGTGAGGTTCGCCCCCTTGAATAGTCGCTATCTCGATGACCCGAAAAGCATTGCTACTCGCTGGATAACCCTCGGGCAGGCCTGCAAGCTGCTCGGCGTCAACGAATCTACGCTGCGGCGTTGGGCAGACGCCGGGCACGTCCGATCGTTCCGTACGCCTGGCGGACACCGCCGCTTTTCCGAGGATGACCTGCGCGTGCTGATGGCCGGCCAGGTACCCGCCGTGAGCGAGCCGTACACAGCTATCAGCAACATGGCCCTGGCCCGGATCCGGCGCAGGCTGCAGCGCGGCAAGGGCCAGTCGGCGCACTGGTTCTCCAACCTGGCGGAGGAAGACCGCGAGCAGATGCGACCGCTCGGACGGCGGCTCGTGGCGCTCGTGTCGGAGTACCTGACGCGCGGGGCCCGGCGCAGCGATTTGCTGGACGAGGCAAGAGGGATCGCGCGCGAGTACGGACAGCTGCTCGTCCACGATGGGATGAGCCTGCGCGACGCCGTCGAAGGGTTCACGTTCTTCCGCAAGACGTTGGACGAGACGGCGATGGAAGAGGCGCAGAAAAACGAGCTAACGACGGACAAGGCAATCGAGCTCTGGGAGCTGCTGACGAACCTTGGCGACCAGGTCCTGATTTCCATCGCCGAATCGTACGAGGAAGCGGGAATGGCGAGCGCGGCCCGGAGATAATCGACCTTCGTAGATGCGTTACTACCCGGTTTTTCTCGACATCGCCGATAAGCCTGTAGTGGTCATCGGCGGCGGGACTATTGCCCTCCAAAAGATGGACGGGCTGCTCGATGTCGGCGCCAAGGTGACGGTCATCTCGCCGGAGCTGAACGAGCGGATGACGGAGTTGCTCGACGAGGGGCGCTTCATGCACCTGAAGCGGGTGTACGAGCCCGGCGACATCGACGGCTACGAGCTGGTGTTCGTGGCGACCGACGATCACGAAGAGAACCGCCGCGTCTGGCAAGAGGGCCGCCAACGCCGCATCTGGGTGAACGCGGTGGACGACATCCCCAACTGCGACTTCATCATGCCCGGTATCGTCCGCCAGGGCGAGCTGGTCATCGCGATCTCCACCAGCGGCACCAGCCCGGCGATGGCGCGCAAGGTGCGGGAGGATATCCAGGAGTTCCTGACGCCGGATGACGCGGCGCTTCTCGATCTGGCGGCCGAGGTGCGCAGGGAGCTGCGCGAGAAGGCTATTGCCGTGCAGAACTGCGCGCACTGCATGCGCAACAACAACGACGTCTGGAACGCGGCTCTGGACGGCGACGTCAAGCGCCTGATCAAAGAAGGCGATCGCACCGCCGCCAAGGCGCGTGTGCTGAACCTGTTGCTGTCGCCGTCCGGCCAGCACGAAAGCGCGGTGTCTTCGTGAAAGCGACCGTGATCACTTGCGCGGGGCTTAACCACAACACTTCGCCGGTGGAGGAGCGGGAGACTATCGCCTTCACCGCCGCAGAGCTGAACGACGCGCTACTGTCGCTGGAGCAGCGGCTGCCGGGCGCGGCAATCCTCTCGACCTGCAACCGCACGGAGCTGTATACGATGGCCCTGGAGGGTGCAGCCGATACGCTGATCGATGTGCTGAATGCGCTCAAGGGCGCGGCCGTAGATCGCCGGCACTTCTACGTACTGCAGAAGTCGGAAGCCGTTGAGCACCTGTATCGCGTTGCCTCCGGTATCGACTCGATGGTGCTGGGTGAGTCGCAGATCCTGGGGCAGGTGCGGGACGCGATGTCCGCGGCGACCGAGGCCCGCACGCTGAATGGAGCCCTCTCGCACATCTTTCACTCGGCCATGTCTACGGGAAAGCGAGCTCGCCACGAGACGAACATAGGCAAGCACGCGGTGTCGGTGAGCTCGGCCGCCGTGGCGCTGGCGCGGCGGTCGCTCGGCGAACTGGAGAACAAGACCGTGCTCGTGATCAGCGCGGGCAGCATGGGCAAGCTGGCCGCGAGGGCGCTGGCGCAGCAGACGGGCTCGCGCATCCTTGTCGCTAACCGGACGCTGGAGCGGGCAGCGGACCTGGCGCAGCAGCTCGGCCCGAACACCGAGGCGTTCGACCTCGACCACCTCCAGGATGCGCTGGCCGCCTCCGACATTGTGATCAGCGGGACTAGCGCGGAAGACTTCGTCCTCGGCCCGGCGGAAGTAACGCCGGTGATGGCCAATCGCAGCGGGCGCGGCCTGCTGTTCATCGACATCGCTGTCCCGCGCGACATCGACCCGGCGGTGCGCGAGATTCCCGGCGTCCACCTCTGCGACATCGACGACATCGAGGCCGTGACCGCTGAAGGCTTGAGTGGGCGGCGGGCGGAGGTCGACAAGGTCGAGGCGATCATCGCGGACGAAGTGGCGGCGTTCGAGGAATGGTGGCGTTCGCTGGACGTGGTGCCCGTGATCGCTGCGTTGCGGGACCGCGCTGAGACGATCCGCTTGCAGGAGCTGGACCGGACATTGAGCCGGATGCCGGAGTTGGACGACGATTCGCGTCGGCGGCTCGAGGCGATGACCGCGGCAATCGTCAAGAAGATGCTGGACCGGCCGATCGCGCGACTGAAGGACGGCGCCGACAAAGGCCTCTATATGGAGGCGCTCGAAGACCTCTTCGACGTTCATCCCTCGTCTGCCAGAAGCGGACGGGCGCGGCCTTAGAGCGGCGGCGCTGGTGTGTCCGCTCGCACGTTCGTCGTCGGCACTCGTGGCAGTTGGCTGGCGCGTCCCACAATTGTCATCCTGAGGCCGCAGCCGAAGGATCTCGCACCCGGCCATGACTTTAGCCGATGCACTGACGTCGCGCCGGGAAGCAGCGCCGCCTCGTGCGAGTGCGTTCGCCAGGCCGAACGGCGTTCCCGAGGTCCGAGATGCTTCTCTCGACTGCGTTCCGCTCAGCATGACAGATTGCCCACCGGAGACCGGCAGTAATGCCGCGCACGTTCGTCGTCGGCACGCGGGGCAGCCGGCTTGCGC
>DAINDD010000021.1:0-26961 GCA_036732045.1 Chloroflexota bacterium | reverse complement strand
GCGCCAGGCCGAGATAGCCCTCGAGGCGCTACGTGGCGCGCACTCGGGCCGAACCTTCGAGAAGCGCGCGATCCAGACGTCCGGAGACCGCAGCACGGCCTCGCTCAGCGAGATCGGCGGGCGAGGCGTCTTCGTGATCGAGATTGAGCGCGCGCTGCTGGCGGGACAGATCGACATCGCTGTGCATAGCCTGAAAGACCTGCCGAGCGAGGAGACGGGCGGACTGACGATCGCGGCGGTGTTGCCGCGCGAGGACCCCCGCGACGCACTCGTCGCGCGGAGCGGCGCGCGGCTCGCGGAACTTCCGGCGGGCGCGAGCGTGGCGACCGGCAGTCCGCGCCGGGCTGTGCAGGTGCTGGCGGCGCGGCCAGACGTGACCGTCAGCGACATCCGCGGCAACGTCGACACGCGAGTGCGCAAGGTGGAGGAGGGTGAGTATGACGCGGTCGTCCTCGCGGCGGCGGGCCTCAAGCGGCTGGGCTGGCTGGATCGCGCTTCGCAGGTGTTCGAGCCGGAGGAGATGCTCCCGGCGGTCGGGCAGGGCGCACTCGCCGTGCAGGTGCGGTCGGACGAAACGGAAACGCTGGCGGCCGTCGCTGCGCTGGACGACCCGGCGACGCGTGCTGCCATCACCGCGGAGCGCGCTTTCGAACGACGCCTGGGCGGCGGCTGCAGCGCGGCAATCGGCGGCTACGCGACTCTCTCACCGGGGCCGAGCGCGGACCGCGCACCGCTCCTGCTGCGCGGCCTCGTCGGCGAGCCGGGCGGGCGCATCCTCCGCGCCGAGATGGAGGGCGTCGCGTCCGAGGCTGACATGCTGGGCGTGCGGCTGGCCGAGTACCTGATCGGGCAGGGCGCGGAAGAGCTGCTGGGAGCTGCGCAGTGACCGCGCCGGGCAAGGTGTTCCTCGTCGGCGCTGGGCCGGGCGACGCGGGGCTGATCACAGTGGCCGGCCTCGAGCGCATCGGTGCGGCGGACGTGATCGTGTACGACCGGCTGGTCAGCGCGCGCCTTCTTGAGCACGCGCGCCTGGCCGCCGAGCTGATCTACGTCGGGAAGACGCCTTCAGTAGGTCAGGGCTCCAGCCCTGACACACAAGGAGAGACTGGCCACGACCAGGAATCGATCAATCGCACGCTGATCGAGCGGGCGCGCGAGGGGCGGACGGTCGTCCGCCTGAAGGGCGGCGACCCGTTCGTCTTCGGGCGCGGTGGCGAAGAGGCAGAGGCGCTGCGAGCCGCCGGCATCCCATTCGAAGTCGTGCCGGGGGTGACGTCTGCGGTCGCCGTGCCGGCCTACGCGGGCATCCCGGTCACGCATCGTGGCGTCGCCTCGAGCTTTGCGGTCATCACGGGCCACGAGGCCCCCTCGAAAGAAGAGACGGCGATCGACTGGGCGCACCTGGCGAAGGCGGTGGACACGCTCGTCTTCCTGATGGGCGTGCGGAACCTGCCGGACATCGTGGCGCGACTGACGGAACACGGACGCTCGCCGCAAACGCCGGTGGCGGTGATCCAATGGGGAACGACGCCGGAGCAGCGCACCGTGACCGGCACGCTCGCGGATATCGTCTCGCGCGTCGAACAGGCCGATCTGCGGCCGCCGGCGATCACGGTCGTCGGCGAAGTCGTGCGGCTGCGCGAGACGATCGCCTGGTTCGAGACTAGGCCGCTCTTCGGGAAGCGGGTGCTGATCACACGGACGCGGCGGCAAGCGAGCACGCTGGCACGGCTGCTGGCGGACGAAGGCGCGATCCCGGTGGAACTGCCATCGATCGAGATCGAACCGATCGAAGACCGTACGGCCGTGGACGCCGCAATCGAGACGCTGGGCACGGGCGGCTACCCCTGGGCCGTGTTCACGAGCGCGAACGCCGTCGAGCTGTTCTTCGAGCACCTGGCGGAACGTGGGCTGGACGCTCGCGCGTTCTCCGGCGCGCAGATCGCAGCGATCGGCCCGGCCACGGCGCAGTCGCTGGCGGTGCGCGGCCTGCGCGCGGACGTCGTGCCGGGCGAGTACGTCGCCGAGGCCGTCGTCGAGGCGCTACGTGGGCAGATCGCGCCGGGCGACCGTGTGCTGCTGCCGCGAGCCGAGTCGGCGCGCGCGGAGCTGGTGCGGGGCCTGGAGGCGATGGGCGCGGCGGTGGACGAGATCCCGATCTACCGCGCCGCCGTGCCGTCCGAAGCGTCGCCGGAGGTGCTCGCGGAACTGCGCGCCGGCCGGATCGACGTTGTCACGTTCACGTCGTCGTCCACGGTGCGCAACCTCGTGGCGATGCTCGGCGACGCGTCCGCGCTTGAGCGCCCGCTGATCGCCTGCATCGGCCCGATCACGGCCCAAACCGCCCGCGAGCTAGGCCTGCGCGTGGACGTGCAGGCCTCGGAGTACACGGTGGAGGGTCTGGTGGCGGCGTTGAAGACTACATGCGGGAGGTCGTCATGATTGAGCAACTTGGGCTGCTACAGCGACTTGATCCAAGAGACGTTTGGCAACTGGAAGCCCATCAATTTACACCTTGGCTCGTCGAAAACATCGGTCTTCTTAGTCAGGCGCTGGGCATTGAGATCGAGTTGGCTGAACGCGAGGTTGGAGTCGGTGCCTTTTCAGTCGACATATTTGGCAAAGAGGTCGGCACGGGGCGTGAGGTCTTGGAGTTACTGAAGATCGATGACTCTCTGCCGGCGCCCAACTTCAGATTGGTCGCCCAGCCGAGTGAATGGCAGAAACAAATCGTCATCGCGACCTCAAAGGCGCCTTCAGAAAAGCGGTTGGCATACCGAGCATTCTTCAGTGATCTTCTTGTGCGCTTAAAGGCCGCTTCGCCTGGCTTCACCAACGCATCACGCGTGGCAGATGACTCATGGTACGCCTTCGCCGGTGGCCGACAGGGCTTCTACCTTCAAGTCGAATTCATGAGGAACCCCAATCGACTCTTGGTCCAACTTGCTATAAGCAGGGGTGACCGAGCTACGAACAAGTTCGCATTCGATCAACTAGTCGCTGACCGCGAACAGATTGAGGCGGAGCTCGGAGAGGCGCTTGAGTGGCGTAGGCTCGACGACAAGAAAGAGTGCAGGATCGGGGTTCAGAAGCTAGGAGAGATACTCTCTCATGAGGAGTCGATCAGTGCGCTGAAGGATTGGGCAGTGAGGTATCTGATTGCCTTTCGTAGGGTGTTGGGCCCGAGGATCAAAGCACTGGGTCTGACCGACATTCCTATCGAAGTTCCTCCAGAGGACCTCGTTATAGATGAAGCCGCCATTCTGGACGATCTATGAGGCTGACCGAAGGAGTGACAACATGACAACACGAACACTGCCCGCCAATTTCGCACGGTTCCGGCGGCTGCGCTCCACCGAGCCGATCCGCTCGCTGGTGCGGGAGACGCGGCTGTCGCCGGGGGGGTTCGTCTATCCGCTGTTCGTCGTGCCTGGCGAGGGTGTCCGCGAGGAGATCGTCTCAATGCCGGGCCAGTTCCATCTCTCAGTCGACCAGTTGGCGCGGGAGGCCGAGGAGCTGCGGTCGCTCGGCATCCCGGCGGTGATGTTGTTCGGGCTGCCGGCGTCGAAGGATGAGGTAGGGTCGGGGGCGTACGAGCCGGGCGGGATCGCCCAGCAGGCGGTCCGCGAGCTGAAGGACGCCGCGCCGGAGCTCGTCGTCATCACGGATGTTTGCCTCTGCGAGTACACCTCGCACGGCCACTGCGGCGTCGTCACGGCGGCCGGCGAGGTGGACAACGACGCGACGCTGCCGCTGCTGGCCCGGGCCGCGGTCTCGCACGTGGAGGCCGGCGCTGACATGGTCGCGCCCTCGGACATGATGGACGGTCGCGTGGCGGCGATCCGGGCGTCGCTGGACGACGCTGGCTATGGCTCGACGCCGATCATGGCGTATTCGGCCAAGCAGGCGTCAGCCTTCTACGGGCCGTTCCGCGTGGCGGCCGGCTCGGCGCCACAATTCGGCGACCGGCGAAGCTACCAGATGGACCCCGGAAACTCGCGCGAGGCGATGCGTGAGATCGAGGCGGATATCGCGGAGGGCGCGGACATCGTGATGGTGAAGCCGGCGCTGCCAAACCTCGACCTGATCGCGCGGGCCCGCGACCGCTTCGATGTGCCGCTGGCGGCGTACAACGTGAGCGGGGAGTACGCGATGGTGAAGGCGGCCTCGGCGGCAGGCTACCTGGACGAGCAGCGGGCGACGCTGGAGGTGCTGACCGGGATCGCAAGAGCGGGCGCCGACATCATCATCACCTACCACGCGAAGGACGCTGCGCGCTGGCTGGGTAGCCACAGATGAACATAGATACTTCACAGATGGGAACTGACGAGGGCGCGACCGCGATGGAGTCGGCGCTCAAGGATGACTTTCCGCTCAAAGAATTGACCGAGAAGGTCATAGGCGCGGCGTTTGAGGTTCACAACGAACTGGGCGCAGGATTCCTTGAGAAGGTTTACGAAACGGCACTGCAGATCGAGCTAGGTTCTCGCGGAGTAAAGGCCGCACCGCAATCGCAGATTCCCGTCTCATACAAAGGCAAGCTTGTTGGCGTCTATCTGGCCGATCTCTTGATCGATGAGGTGCTCATCTGCGAAATCAAGGCGATCAAAGAACTGGCACCGGAACATGAGGCTCAGCTAATTCACTATCTCAAGGCGACTGGTATCAAGGTCGGCCTTTTGCTCAATTTCGGACGCACGCGACTCCAGTTCCGCCGATTCGTGTACTAAAAATCTGTGTTTCATCTGTGCGTATCCGTGGCCAAATCCAAATGAAAAAATCTGCGTCGAATCTGCGTCAATCTGCGGCTAAATTCTCCGTCGTGCGCGCAGTGGCGTTTGACGCGTACGGGACTTTGTTCGACTTCACGGAGCCGGATTTCATCGGAGCGATGGCGGAGATCTGCGGGCAGCAAGGGCTGCAGGCGGACGCGAGCGACGTCTGGAAGCGGTTTCTGCGGGCGTCGTTGGCGATGCGGTCGGAGCATCACCGCGATCCCGTTTACACGCGCTACCATGACGCCTGGCGGCTGCAGTTCGAGCGGGTGTTCGGGCAGCTGCGGCTGGCGGGAGACGCTCGGGCGGCGGCGGATCACCTGCGAGAGCGGCTCGCGGACGCGCCGGCGTTCGAGGAGGCGGCGCCGGTGCTCGAGGCGCTGCGGTCCCGGTACGAGGTGGCGCTGCTTTCGAACGCGGACGACGGCTTCTTGACGGCCTGTCTTCGCCGCAACAAGCTGGAGTTCGATGTGATTGTCACTTCCGAATCGGCGGGCGCGATCAAGCCGAATCGCCAGATATTCGACAAGCTCGCTGAGGCGCTGCAGATGCCGGCCGGGAATGTGCTCTACGTCGGCGACAACCCGATCCCGGACGTGCTCGGGCCGCTGCGAGCTGGGATGCTCGCGGCGTGGGTGAATCGCGGCGGCTATCGCAAGCCGCGCGGCATCCCGGAGGCGCACGTGCGCGTTCGATCGCTGGCGGAGCTGCTTCCCCTGCTGGTGCCGTCGCTTGACTGACGCAGCGCGCGTGGATGCTGGCAAGCCCACACTATTCGTGAGGAAGACCGTCGCGCCGGACCTTGATGCCGTGCTCGAGATAGAGCGTCACCCAGACAACTCGCCGTTCATCGGACAGTGGCCTCGGGAGCGGCACGGAGCGGTTATCGAGCGTCCCGATGGCGAGCACTGGGTCATTGTGCCGGAGGGTAACTGCTCTCCCATCGGATACCTCATCGCCTTCGATTTGACAGCGGAGGGCTTCGGCGTCTGGATCCAGCGAATCGCAATCTCTTCCAGGTCCCGGGGTATCGGGAGGGCAGTGCTCGGCGCCTATCTGGCCAATGCTATCCGCCGTTTTCGTGCGGACTCGGCAACTCTCGACGTCATGCCAGCGAACCTGCGGGCGCAGCGGATGTATCGGGCGCTCGGTTTTGTGGAGGCCGGCCTCGCGGGCGCGGAACGGAAGCGGCTCGCCGGCCTTGTCGGCGGTTTAGATGACGACGGCATCATCATGCGGCTCGCCGGGGAGTCGCTGCCGACGCAGGGCGGTTACAGGGTGCAGATAAGTGACTGACGGACCGGGGCCGCGCTCCCGGGAGGCGTTCGAGCGGGCGCAACGGTACATGCCGGGCGGCGTCTCGAGCCCGGTGAGGGCGTTCCGCGCGGTGGGCGGCGACCCGCCGGTCATAGCGTATGGCAGCGGGCCGCGCATCTATGACGTCGACGGGCGCGAGTACATCGACTACGTGTGCGCCTACGGGCCGCTGATCCTGGGGCATGCGCCGCCGTCGGTGGCGGCCGTTCTCGGCGAGGCGGCAACTCGAGGGACGGCGTATGGAGCGACGACCGAGCTGGAGGTGGAGCTGGCCAGCCGCATCTGCGAGGCGCTGCCGTCGATCGAAATGGTGCGGTTCGTCAACTCCGGCACCGAGGCGACGATGTCGGCGCTGCGGCTGGCGCGGGCTTTCACCGGCCGCTCGAAGATCATCAAGTTCGAGGGTGGCTACCACGGCCATGCGGACGGGCTGCTGGTGCAGGCGGGCTCCGGCCAGGCGACGCTGAGCCTGCCGGATAGCCCCGGCGTACCCGAGTCCTTCGCCGCTGAGACGCTGGTGGCGCCGTACAACGACCTCGCGGCCGTGCGGGCGCTGTTCGAGGCGAACGGCGATGGGATCGCCGGTGTCATCGTCGAGCCGGTGGCGGCGAACATGGGTGTTGTCCTCCCGCCGCCGGGGTTCCTCGAAGGGCTGCGCGCGCTGACGTCGGAGCACGGCGCGCTGCTGGTCTTCGACGAGATCATCACGGGCTTCCGGCTAACTTACGGCGGCGCGCAGACGGTCTTTGGCGTGCGGCCGGACCTGACGTGTCTGGGCAAGATTATCGGCGGCGGGCTGCCGGTGGGCGCATACGGCGGGCGGCGCGAGATCATGGAGATGGTGGCGCCGCTCGGGCCGGTTTACCAGGCCGGCACGCTATCTGGCAACCCGCTGGCAATGGCCGCCGGCATCGTCACGCTGGACGAGCTGGGGCGCGCGGGCGAGGCGGGCTACCAGCGCCTGGAGATCGCCTCGATCTACCTGGAGGACGGGCTGCGCCGCGCCGCGGAGGCCGTAGAGGTCCCGGTGCGGCTGAACCGCGCCGGATCGATGCTGACGATCTTCTTCAGCGGCGAGGACGTGACGGACTTCACGTCTGCCAGGCGGGCCGACACCGAGCGATTCGCCGCTTATTTCCGCGGGATGATCTCGCGGGGCGTCTTCCTGGCGCCTTCGCAGTATGAGGCGATGTTCGTCTCGATGGCGCACTCAGATGCGGAGATCGAGGCGACGATCGAGGCGGCGGGCGGGGCGCTGGCGACGCTGGGCTAAGGGCATTGGCTCCTTCCTCCCATCCCCCTTCTTTAAGGTGCTCGCCCGACTACCCGATTTAAGCCAACGGGCTCGGCCCCTCTCGACCCCCCGGTCCCTCTTCGGCTGCGAACTCAGGGAGACAGAGCGCTGAGCGACTGACGCTCATCCACTTATCAGCTCGATTCCGCTGTGAGTCCCACGCCCTCCGCCGCAACGCCGGCCGCCTGCGAAAACGGAAATGTCCCTCGCGAGGGGATCGGTATATTCGCGCCGAATATGGGAAGTGCAGAGGGGCGAAGCCTCTCTGCCGGGGGTCTGGGGGTGTCCCCCAGATTTCTTCTTCTTTCCAAATGCGGGCCGCAGAGCGGGTGAGGGGTCGGGGGTGAGGGCAATCCTGCGCCGCGGTCTTGTTGTCTCTGCCAGCGGCGGGGGCTATACTACGGGCGATTTCGGCCCGTCCGTATTTCTGATAAAGCAGGTAAGCAGTTATGAAGGTATCGTCTCTCCAGGAAAATCTTGCCCGTGGGCTCGCTACCGTGGGGCGCGCCGTGCCAGTGCGTAGCACTCTGCCGCAGGCTTCGCACGTGCTGCTCGAGACGGATGCGGGGCGGCTGAAGCTGGTCGCGACAGACCTCACGATCGCGGTGACGTGCTGGATCGGGGCGACGGTGGAGGAAGAGGGCGCGATCACGGTGCCGGCCCGGCTGCTGACTGACTTCGTGGCCTCACTGCCAAACGAGAAGATCGACCTGGGCGTCTCCGGGCGCGCGAAGCAACTGCACCTGCAGTGCGCGCGCAACGAGGCGACCATCGCGGGGATGGATGCGGCCGACTTTCCGCCGGTGCCCTCGGTGGCCGAAGGGCTGACGCTTTCGCTGGCGCCGGGAGTCCTGCGACGGGCGATCACGCAGGTGCAGTTCGCCGCGGCAACGGACGACACCCGGCCCGTGCTCACGGGCATCCACACGCTGGCCGAAGGGAACGTGCTGACGCTCGCCGCCGCGGACGGCTTTCGGCTGGCGGTGCACCACTTGTCGTTGGACCAGGATGTGGCGGAGAAGGTCGAAGTGATCATCCCGGCACGGGCGCTGCGTGAGATCGAGCGTCTGCTGGGCGAGGACGACGAGCCGGTGGAGATGGCGATCAACGCTGCGCGCTCGCAGGTGTTGTTTCGGCTGAAAACGGTGGAGGTCGTGGCGACGCTGATCCAGGGAACGTTCCCGAATTACAGCCAGCTGATCCCGCAGTCGTACGCATCGCGGGCCGAGATCGACATGAAGCAGTTCCTCCAGGAGACGCGCATCGCGGCGATCTTCGCGCGTGACGGTGCGGGCATCGTGCGGTTGCAGATCGAGCCCGGCGAAGGCGAGAAGGCGGTGGGCAAGCTGACGATCTCGGCGCGGGCGGAGGAGATCGGCGACCACCGCGGCGACATGGACGTGAAGCTGGAGGGCGAAGCTTCGAAGATCGCCTTCAACAGTCGCTATCTGCAGGACGTGCTCTCCGTGCTGGAGACGCAACAGGTGGTGCTGGAGACGACGAACCCCTCGAGCCCGGGCGTGATCCGCCCTCTGGGGGACGAGCGCTACGTGCACGTGGTGATGCCGATGTTCGTGCAGTGGTAGAGACAAAGCGCTGGCAAGAATATGGACGCTGGCTCTATTCTCGATACCATCCAGGCACTCTCCCTTGTCATCGCAGCTTGGGCCGCAATCTATGGGATTAATGCGTGGCGGAGTGAGTTTGTCGGGAAGAAGCGGATCGATCTCGCCGAGGATGTATTGGTTCGCTTTTACGAAGCGAGAGATGCGATCCGAATGATACGCAACCCGTTTGGCTTCGTTGGAGAGGGGAGCAGCCGACAATCGGGAGAGAACGAAAGTAGTGACGAGAAGGCGATCCTAGACAGGGCGTTTGTCGTTTTCGAGCGATATGAGAAGCATCGCGAAGTGTTCAGCCAGCTCCAGTCGCTGAAGTATCGCTTTACAGCCCAATTCGGAGTCCCTGCTGCGAGCCCTTTTGACGAGTTAAGTGGCATCGTTAACAAAGTGTTCATATCAGCGCAAATGCTCACATACTACTGGAGAGATCAGGGGCGTCGACAGTGGCGGACTGACGAGGCGTTCCAGCGGCACCTGACAGAAATGCGCAAACAGGAGCAAGTCTTTTAGGAGACGGGCCAAGGTGACGAGATTTCTAAGAGGGTTAACGATGTTGTCACGAAGATCGAAGAGACTTGCAGCCGTGAAATCGGGCGCAAATGAGGGCTAGAGTTTCCCGCGCTTCGGCTGATATCTCGGGATAGCTCGCGCCGCGAAGGAACCCGCAAGCAGAGATGACGAAAAGAGTTCATCGAGCACAACGCGCACGCCCCCGGGTGATCCGCTGGCGACGAGCGCTACGTGCACGTGGTGATGCCGATGTTTGTCCAATGGCAGTAAATCCTAAGGGAGCAGCACCCTTGCACACGTCAATGGGCGTTACATTAACGAACATTGAGTTACGGGACGTGTGCTCAGGGGCATCCCGATCACGCTCATCTAAGGCGGACATAAGACCGGCACCCTGGACTACTCCGATGCGACTTCCAGCATGAATATCGTCATGCAGTATGGAAACGGAGGGACAGCCGGCAGCTACGTCTGAATCGGACTGGCCGGTTCTGCCGGCGCGACCGGTACCGTCACCGTCGCAGCAGACGTCAGCGGCAGCATGCAGGTGACGGTGCCGATCTCCGCAAACTCGCCCGGCGGCGCCACTCGACCGATTACAATCTCCGGCGCGTGGACCTGCCCGCAGCGACGGTCACGCGGGGAGCTTCGGCGGCGTCTTACATAGTGGCCCGGCGCAGCTTTTAGCTGCATTCAACATCTTGGGGCGCTGTATTGGCGCCGCGCTGGGTATGATGGAAGGCAGGTAGCCGATATGGCCCGTAGCAAACGCGACGATCCAAACCCCAACGGTGGCAAGGCTGCGCGCCAGAAGACAGCGGCCGGCGGCCGGACGTCCGCCCGCGGCTCCCGCCCATCTGCCGGCGGCGCGACAACAGCCGTCGCGGCGCCAACGATGAGCGACGGCGGAGAGCTGGCGATGCGGCGGCGCGTTGTCATCGAAGGCGTGCGGCCGGAGGTCGATGAGGGGCGCTACCCGGCCAAGAGCGTGATCGGCGAGAGCGCCCTGGTCGAGGCGGACATCTACGCCGATGGCTCCGACGCCATCGCCGCGGACGTGCTCTACCGTCGCGCGGTGGACAGCGCTTGGACGCGCGTGCCGATGGAACCGCTGGTGAACGATCGATGGCGCGCGCGCATCCCAATCTCGGCGATGACGTCGCATGTTTTCACGATCGAAGCCTGGATCGACCCCTTCGGCTCCTGGCGCCGGTACCTGGTGAAGAGAGTCGAAGCGGGCCAGGACATTGCGCTCGACCTGCTCGTTGGCGCGCGCCTGATCGAGGAGGCGCTGCCGCGCGTCCCGGCGAAAGACGCCGAGGTGCTGGGGAAGGCGGCGGCCACTCTGGCGGGCCCGACAGCCGCCTCGCAAAGGATTCAGGCTGCGCTTGCCGCTGGTCTTGGCGTGCGAATGCGTGATGCGGCCGACATGCGGCTGGCGACGCGCTACCGGAGGGAGTTGCGCATCGAGGTGGACGCCCCGAAGGCGGCCTGCAGCGTCTGGTACGAAATGTTCCCCCGCTCGGCGTCGGCGGATCCGAAGCGGCCGGGGACGTTCCGGGACGTCGAGGCGCGGCTGCCGTACGTAGCCGGGATGGGGTTCGACGTGCTCTATCTGCCACCAGTCCATCCGATCGGACGCACGAAGCGCAAGGGCGCGAACAACTCCGTGACCGCCAGGGCGCGCGATCCGGGGAGCCCGTGGGCGATCGGCTCAGAGGCCGGGGGCCATAAGTCGATCGATCCCGCGCTGGGCTCGCTGGACGACTTCCGGCGCCTGGTCAGCAAGGCCAGGGACTGCGGCGTCGACGTCGCGTTGGATATCGCGTTCCAGTGCTCACCGGACCACCCATATGTGCGCGAGCATCCGGAGTGGTTCCGGATGCGGCCCGACGGCAGCGTGCAGTTCGCGGAGAACCCGCCAAAGCAGTACGAGGACATCTATCCGTTCAACTTCGAGACAACGGCCTGGGAGTCGCTCTGGCAGGAGTTGCTCAGCGTGTTTCTCTTCTGGATGGAGCAGGGCGTCGGCATCTTCCGCGCGGACAACCCGCACACGAAGCCGTTCGCCTTCTGGGAGTGGCTGATCGCGCAGGTGCACGGGGTCGATCCGGGCGTCATCTTCCTGGCTGAGGCGTTCACGCGCCCGAAGATCATGTACCACCTGGCGAAGCTCGGTTTCACGCAGTCGTACACGTACTTCGCCTGGCGGCCGGACAAGGCCGGGCTAACGGAGTATTTCACCGAACTGACGCAGACTGGCGTCGCCGACTTCTTTCGGCCCAACGTCTGGCCCAACACACCGGACATCCTGACAGAGCAGATGCAGAGCGGAGGGCGCCCGGCATTCGTCTCGCGGCTGGTGCTGGCGGCGACGCTGTCCGCGAGCTACGGCATCTACGGTCCGCCGTTCGAGCTGATGGAGCATGAGCGGCGCGAGCCGGGCAGCGAGGAATACCTGCACTCCGAGAAGTACGAGCAGCGCCACTGGGAGATCGACCGGGCGGACAGCCTGCGCGGCCTGATCGCGCTGGTGAACAAGGCCCGGCTGGAGAACGAGGCATTGCAATCGAACCGGGGCTTGCGTTTCCACGCCATCGATAGCGGCCAGTTGATCGCCTATAGCAAGCAGACGGACGATGCGAGCAACGTCGTCATCTGCGTCGTCAACCTGGACCCCCACAACACGCAGAGCGGCGTGCTCTGGCTGCCGATCGCAGAATGGGGGCTGGGTCTGGACGAGCCTTACCAGGTGCACGATCTGCTGAGCGACGCTCGCTACACCTGGCGGGGGCCGGGCAATTTCGTGCAGCTGAATCCGCATGTCATCCCGGCACACGTCCTGCGGCTGCGACGGCGCGTGGGCGCGACCGGCTGGGAGTTCGAGTAGCGATGGCCGTCCGGCCGCGAAAAGCGCCCGCCGCCGCGCACGCCGGGGAAGACGATGACCTCTGGTATAAGGACGCGATCATCTACCAGGTGCACGTTCGCGCCTACTCCGACAGCGACGGCGACGGGATGGGGGACTTCGCTGGGCTGACTCAGAAGCTCGACTATCTGCAGGACCTCGGCGTCGGAGCGGTCTGGCTGCTGCCGTTCTACCCTTCGCCCCTGCGAGATGACGGTTACGACATCGCCGACTACATGGACGTTCATGGGTCGTACGGGACGCTCCGCGACTTCACCACCTTCCTTCGCGAGGCTCACAGCCGCGGTATCCGAGTGATCACGGAGGTCGTGCTCAACCACACCTCGGACGAGCACCCGTGGTTCAAGCGGGCGCGGCGCGCTCCGGCCGGTGGCAAGTGGCGGGACTACTACGTCTGGAGCGACTCACCGGACAAGTACCGCAGCGCTCGCGTAATCTTCAAAGACTTCGAGACGTCTAACTGGGCCTGGGACCCGCTGGCCCACGCGTATTACTGGCACCGCTTTTACTCGCATCAGCCCGACCTGAACTTCGAAAGTCCGGACGTCAAGCGCTCGCTGATACAGGTGGTCGATTTCTGGCTGGCGATGGGCGTCGACGGGCTGCGACTGGATGCCGTGCCGTACCTGTACGAGCGCGAGGGCACGAGTTGCGAGAACTTGCCGGAGACGCACGCCTTCTTACGGGGGCTGCGGTCGCACATTGACGAGCGATTCCCCGGACGGATGCTGCTGGCGGAGGCGAACCAGTGGCCGGAGGACGCGGCCGCGTACTTCGGAGAGGGCAACGAGTGCCACATGAACTTCCACTTCCCGCTGATGCCGCGGCTGTTCATGGCGGTACACATGGAAGACCGCTTCCCGATCATCGACATCCTGGAGCAGACGCCGCAGATCCCGGACAACTGCCAGTGGGCGATGTTCCTCCGCAATCACGACGAGCTGACGCTGGAGATGGTGACGGACGAGGACCGCGACTACATGTACCGGGTGTATGCCCAGGACACGCAGGCCCGCATCAACCTGGGCATCCGGCGCAGGCTGGCGCCGTTGCTGGGGAACAACCGCCGGCGGATCGAGCTGATGAATGGGCTGCTCTTCTCTCTGCCCGGCGCGCCGATCGTCTACTACGGCGACGAGATCGGGATGGGCGACAACATCTACCTGGGCGACCGCAATGGCGTCCGCACGCCGATGCAGTGGAGCGGCGACCGCAATGCCGGCTTTTCGCGCGCGAATCCGCAGCGGCTGTTCCTGCCTGTGATCGTCGACCCGGAGTACCACTACGAGACCGTCAACGTCGAGGCTCAGCAGGGGAATCCCAACTCCCTGTTCTGGTGGATGAAGCGCCTGATCGCGCTGCGCAAGAAGCACCGCGCACTGGCGCGAGGGACGATCGAGTTCCTGCACGCGGAGAACCGCAAAGTTCTGGCCTTCGTCCGCAAGTACGAGGACGAGACGGTCCTGGTGATCGCCAACCTCTCCCGCTTCACTCAATTCGCCGAGCTCGACATGTCGGCTTACAGGGGCGCGACGCCGGTGGAGCTCTTCGGCTGGACGGAGTTTCCGCGGATTGGCGAGTTGCCGTACTTCCTGACCCTGGGCCCGCACTCGTTTTACTGGTTCTCCCTCCAGTCGCCGAAAGTGGACGGTGCGCAGACGCCACCCAGCGAGCCTTCCGTCCGCGTCGTGATGGTGGCCAGTTCGTGGGAAGAGATGCTGGAGGGCCGCGGGCGGTTGCGGCTGGAGACTGTGCTGCCCGACTACATGCGAGACCGGCGTTGGTTCCGGGGCAAGGCGCGGGCGATCCAGTCCGTCGCCATCGCCGAGGTTATCGAACTGCCCGAGGTCGCGAGCGACCTCGAATCGCGCATCCTGCTCGTGCGCGCGGACTATATCGAGGGCGAGTCAGAGACGTACTTGGTGCCGGTAGCATTCGCCAGCGGCAAGAAGGCGGAGCGCGTTCTTCTCGATTGGCCGGATACAGTGATCGCGCGGGTGCAAATGCAGGGCAGCCAAACGTCCGGTGTCGTTTATGAGGCGACGGCGAACAAGGACTTTCTTCGCCTGCTGGTGGACGGCGTCGCCCGAAACCGCCGCTTCAAGGGCGAAAGTGGCGAACTGGTCTGCGTTCGGCTGGAACGGGAGCTGCGGGAAACGGCCGCCTCCGGGCTAGAGCCGAACGTTCTGCGCACCGAGCAGAGTAACACTTCGATCACGTTTGGCGACCGGTACATCATGAAGCTGATCCGCAAACCGGACCCGGGCGTCGACCAGGACCTGGAGATCGGCCGCTTTCTCACCGAGCACGCGCCGGAGGTGAGCACGCCATTCGTCGCCGGCTATCTGGAGTACCAGCGACGCCGGCAGCAGCCGATGACGCTTGGCATCCTGCAGGAGCTTGTCCCGAGCGAGGGCAGCGCCTGGGGGTACACGCTGGACTCGCTGGCGACGTACTTCGAGCGCGTGCTATCGCGACAGGCGGGCGACATCCCACCGGCTCCGGTGCCGGCCGGCTCGCTGCTGGAGCTGATGACGCAGGAGGTGCCGGACCTGGCGGCGGACCTGATGGGCAGCTACATCCAGTCCGCCGAGCTGATGGGCCGGCGCACCGGCGAGCTGCACGTCGCGCTGGCTTCGGCGACAGACGACCCGAATTTCGCGCCGGAGCCGTTCACGCCGTTTTACCAGCGCTCGGTGTACCAGAGCCTGCGCGGAATGGTGGCGCGTGTCTTTCCGCTGCTGGCGAAGAAGCGGCGCGATTTCCCGGACGATGTGCGGGCGCTGGCTGATGCCGTGATCGCCGCGCAGAAGACCGTCATGGATCGCTTCCACTCGGTGGTCGACCGGAGGCTGAGCGGGATGCGGATCCGCACGCACGGCGACTACCACCTGGGTCAGCTGTTGTACACAGGTAAGGACTTCGTGATCATTGACTTCGAGGGCGAGCCGGCAAGGCCAATGAGCGAGCGCCGTCTCAAACGGTCGGCCCTGCGCGACGCGGCGGCGATGCTGCGGTCTTTCCACTACGCCGCCTACGCGGCTGTCAGGTCGCAGGTCTCGGTCGGCATCGTCCGGCCGGAGCACGTCGAGCGCGTCGAAGGCTGGGCGCGCTACTGGGTCGCCTGGGCGTCGGCCGCGTACCTGCGCGGTTACATGGAGGCAGCCAACTCAGCGCCGATTCTTCCGCAAACGCCGGAAGAGGTGGAGGTGCTGCTCAACGCGTTTCTGCTGGAGAAGGCCCTCTACGAGATCGCATACGAGCTGAACAACCGTCCGGACTGGGTGCGGATCCCGCTGACCGGCGTCCTGCAATTGCTGGAGGAACCGGCGTGACTGTCACCGAGTTGCACGCCCCCTCAGCAGCGCTACGACGCCTGGCGAAGCTGTACGGCGTAGAGCGGTCATATACCGATGCCGCCAGGCAGCGGCAAGAATCAACGAGCGCCGAATCGCTCGTTGATGCGCTGCGTGCACTGGGCGCGGACGTAGAAGGCAAAGGCGATATCGATGACGCGCTGCGGCACCGTCAACGCGAGCTGTTGTCGCGGCTGGTTGAGCCCGTTACAGTCGCCTGGGATGGCACGCCCCCGGAGATCAAAGTGCGACTCCCGGCTGGAGCCGGGAGCACGATCGAGGCCGAGCTGGCGCTCGAAGGCGGCGAAGCCAGGCGCTGGACCGCGGCTGTCGAGAGTCTCCCGGCGACGGGGCGCGCTCGCATCCGGCGCGATCAGTTCGTCTCTCGGACGCTGCCTCTCAAGGTCCGGCGGTTGCCGCAGGGCTACCATCGCCTGACGGTGCGCGTTGGCCGGGAGAGCGCGGAATGCCTGGTGATCTCGGCGCCGCGGAAAGCGTACACAGGCGAGCTCGGCGAGAAACCGGGCTGGGGGGTTTTCCTGCCGCTCTACGCGCTGCACAGCCAACGGAGCTGGGGTTGCGGCGACTTCACGGACCTGGCGCGACTGGCCGAGTGGACGGCCGAGATGGGCGGCACAACGGTCTCGACCCTGCTCGCCGCGTTCCTCGACGAGCCGTTCGAGCCGAGCCCGTACGCCCCGGCGAGCCGCCTGTTCTGGAACGAGTTCTTCCTGGACGTCACCGCCGCGCCTGAGCTCGCCAACTGCGAGCCAGCCCGCAAGATCGTCGCCTCGGCGGAGTTCGGCAAGGAGATCGAGAGCCTGCAGCGCGAGGAGACGGTGGACTACACACGCGTGATGTCGCTCAAGAGCCGCGTGCTTGCGGAGCTGGCGAGGTCATGCTTTGACGGCGCACCGGAAAGGCATCGCGCGCTCCGGCAGTTTGTGCGAGAGCGGCCCGCGGTCGAGGACTACGCCCGCTTCCGTGCCGTCGTCGAGCGGCGCGGCGAGAGCTGGCCGAACTGGCAGGAACCGTTGCGAGGGGGACGGATTGATGAGGGCGACTACGATGAAGAGGCCCGGCGCTACCACCTCTACGTGCAGCTCCTCGCGCATGAGCAGCTGACGGCGTTGTGCCAGGCCTCGGCGAACGTGCGGCTGTACTTTGACCTGCCCGTGGGATCGAGCGGTAACAGCTACGACGTCTGGCGGGAGCGCGATGTCTTTGCGACACAGCTGAGCGCGGGTGCTCCGCCGGACGCACTGTTCTCGCTGGGCCAGGACTGGGGCTTCCCGCCGATGCACCCGGACAAGCTGCGGCAGCAAGGGTATCGCTACTACCGGGCGATCATAGGCAACCTTCTGCGCTACGGGCGCGTCTTGCGCATGGACCACGTGATGGGACTCCACCATATGTACTGCGTCCCGCGCGGGAGGGACGCTCGCCACGGCGTCTACGTCCGCTTTCCAGCCGAAGAGATGTACGCGATCCTCTCGCTGGAATCGCACAAACACCGGGCGCTGATCGTTGGCGAGGACTTGGGGACGGTGCCCGGCTACGTCCACACAGCTATGTCGCGGCACGCCATACATCGCACCTACGTCGTCCAGTACGAGGCCACGCCCGGTGCGGCAGACCCTCAGCCGGCACCGCGCTCCTTGTCCGTGGCGGCCCTGAACACGCACGATATGCCGCCGTTCGCTGCTTACTGGCAGGGGCTGGACACAGACGATCGGGTCGATCTCGGGCTGATGGACGAACAGCAGGCCGTGAAGGAGCGGCAGTCGTCAGGGCAAACCCGCGAGGCCATTAAGTGGAAGCTGCGCGCGCGGAAGCTCGTCGGCGAAGGCGAGCCGTCGGCCGGCGAGGTCACCAGAGCGCTCCTGCGGTATCTCGGGGAGAGCAGGGCGCACTTCGTGCTGGCGAATCTTGAGGACATCTGGGGCGAGACGCGGCCGCAGAACGTGCCCGGCACGACAGACGAACGCGTGAACTGGCGCCGCAAAGCACGATATTCGTTGGAAGATATGAGACAGCTGCCGGAAGTCACCGGGACGCTGCGGTCGCTGGACGAGGCGCGTCGGCAAGGAAGGAGGAGGAAGTGAGCGAGATGATGGACAGCCGAGGCGGCAAGGCAGCGACGGCGGAGACGAGCGTGCGATATGACTTTTCGCTGCTGACGGAAGACGACCTGTTTCTGTTCAACGAGGGCAGCCACCTGCGGTTGTACGACAAACTCGGCTCGCACGTCGTGACGCACGACGGCCTGGCGGGGACATACTTTGCAGTTTGGGCGCCCAGTGCCGCGCGCGTCAGTGTGATCGGTGACTTCAACGGCTGGGACCGCGGCACTCACCCGTTGCGGCCTCGGGCCAGCTCCGGGATCTGGGAAGGCTTGGTGCCGGGCGTCGGCGTCGCGATGAAGTATAAGTACTGGGTCGAGTCCCGGCACGGCGGCTACAAAGTCGAGAAGGCTGATCCGTTCGCGATTCACGCCGAAACTCCGCCGCACACCGCCTCTATCGTCTGGGAACGTGAGCAGTCCTGGTCCGACGCCGAGTGGATGGCAGAGCGGGTAGACCGCCCGAACTTGCAGGCGCCGGTCTCGATCTACGAGCTGCATGTCGGGTCGTGGCGCAGGCTGCCGGCGGACGGCAACCGCCAGCTCTCCTACCGCGAGCTGGCGCAGCCACTGGCCGAATACGTCAAGCAAATGGGCTTCACGCACGTCGAGCTCATGCCTGTGATGGAGCACCCGTTCTACGGCTCGTGGGGCTACCAAACGACGGGCTACTTCGCGGCCAGCAGCCGCTGGGGGACGCCGCAGGACTTCGCATACCTGGTCGACTACCTGCACACGCAGGGCATCGGCGTGATCCTGGACTGGGTGCCTTCGCACTTCCCTTCGGACGAGCACGGCCTCGCCTACTTCGACGGGACGCATTTGTACGAGCACGCCGACCCGCGACAGGGGTTCCACCCGGACTGGAAGAGCTACATCTTCAACTACGGCCGCAACGAGGTGCGCTCCTTCCTGCTTTCAAGCGCGATGTTCTGGCTGGACTACTACCACGCTGATGGCATGCGGGTGGACGCCGTGGCCTCGATGCTCTACCTGGACTACTCCCGCAAGCGCGGCGAGTGGATCGCCAACCGCTACGGTGGCAACGAGAACATCGACGCGATCGACTTCCTGCGCCGGCTGAACGCCGAGGTGTACGGTCGCCTGCCTGGCGTGCAGATGATCGCCGAGGAGTCGACTGCGTGGCCGATGGTCTCGCGACCGACGTACCTGGGCGGGTTGGGCTTCGGCCTAAAGTGGGATATGGGCTGGATGCACGACACGCTGGACTACATGTCGAAGGACCCAATTCACCGCAAGTACCACCATTACCGGCTGACGTTCCGGATGCTCTACGCCTTCACGGAGAACTTCGTGCTGCCGCTTTCGCACGATGAGGTCGTGCACATGAAAGGATCACTGATCAGCAAGATGCCCGGCGATGACTGGCAGAAGGCGGCGAACCTGCGCGCGCTCTTCGCGTATATGTGGACGCAGCCGGGCAAGAAGCTGCTGTTCATGGGCGGCGAGTTCGGCCAGCGGCGCGAATGGAATCATGAGGCGAGTCTGGACTGGGACGCCGCCGGCCACGAGTTTCACGCCTCGATCCAGCGGCTTGTCGGCGACCTCAACCGGCTGTACGCCGCCGAGCCAGCACTGCACGAGCTGGACGCCGACCCCGCGGGCTTCGAGTGGGTGGACGCGGATGAGAGCGATGACAGCGTGGTGACGTACCTGCGCCGGGGCCGGGAAACGCCGGACGTGCTCGTCGCCTGCAACTTCACGCCGATCGTGCGGTACAACTACCGGGTCGGAGTGCCGGCGTCCGGCTTCTGGCGCGAAGTGATGAACACGGACGCGCAGGAGTATGGCGGCAGCGGGCAGGGTAACATGGGCGGAGTGAACAGCGCACCCATCCCAATGCACGGCCGGCCACACTCGCTGAACCTGACGCTGCCGCCGCTGGCCGTGGTCATCTTGCGGCACGAAGACCCGGCAGTTTGACGCCCGCTTGACCGATGGCAGATAACTCGGGCCGCTACGTCTGCGTGCACGGGCATTTCTACCAGCCCCCACGCGAGAACCCCTGGCTGGAGGCGATCGAGCTTCAGGACTCAGCCTATCCCTACCACGACTGGAATGAACGCGTGACGGCGGAATGCTACGGGCCAAATGCCCGCTCCCGTATCCTGGACAGCGACGGACGCATCCGTCAGATCGCCAACAACTACGCTCGCATCAGCTATAACATCGGGCCGACGCTGTTGCAGTGGCTGCAGGACGAAGACCCCGAGGTCTATCAGAAGATCATCGAAGCGGACAAGGAGAGCATGGACCGCTTCTCCGGGCACGGCTCGGCGATTGCACAGCCCTACAACCACATGATCATGCCCCTGGCGAACTCGCGGGACCGCTACACACAGGTGCTCTGGGGAATCCGCGACTTCGAGCACCGGTTTGGGCGGGCGCCGGCCGGGATGTGGCTGCCGGAGACGGCGGTGGACACCGAGACGCTGGACATCATGGCGGCGTTCGGTATCCAGTTCACGATCCTGGCGCCGTCTCAGGCGCGTGGCATCAAGGGGCAGACGAGCCGCGACTGGACTGACGTGACCGGCGAGGCGATCGACCCGACGCGCGCGTACTTCGCGAGCCTGCCGTCCGGAAAGCGAATCAACCTTTTCTTCTACGACGGGCCGATCGCCAGGGCCGTCGCCTTCGAAAACGTGCTGGACAATGGCGAGGCGTTCGCTAACCGGCTGACCGGCGTCTTCTCCGACGCCCGACAATGGCCGCAGATTGTGCATATCGCCACGGACGGCGAGAGCTACGGCCACCACCACCGCTTCGGCGACATGGCGCTGGCTTACGCCCTGGACTACATCGGGCGCGAGGATTCGGCGACGTTGACCAACTACAGTGAGTACCTGGAGCGCGCGCCCGCGGAGTGGCAGGTGGAGATCGCCGAGAACACGTCATGGAGCTGCAGCCACGGCGTTGAGCGCTGGCGGAGCAACTGCGGCGACAACACGGGCGCGCACACGGACTGGAACCAGCAGTGGCGAGCGCCGCTGCGGGCGGCGTTGGACTGGCTGCGCGACGCGGTGGCACCGCTCTACGAGGAGCACGCCGCCGAGCTGTTTCGCGATCCGTGGGAAGCGCGCGACGAGTACATCAACGTAATCCTGGACCGCCGCGACGAGAACATCGCGGCCTTCTTCGCCAGCCAGGGGACACCGAAGTTGGACGCCTCGCAGACGACGACGGCGCTGGAGCAGATGGAACTACAACGCCACGCGTTGCTGATGTACACGAGCTGCGGCTGGTTCTTCGACGACATTTCCGGCATCGAGGCGACGCAGGTCATCCAGTACGCCGGGCGCGTGATCCAGCTGGCGCAGAAGCTCTTTGGTGTCCAGCAGATTAGCGGGCAGTTCCTGGAGATGCTGTCGCAGGCCAAGAGCAACATCCCGGAGAAAGGCGACGGCCGCGCCATCTACGAGAGCGCCGTGCAGCCCGCCGCTGTCGACTTGGGCAAGGTCGCTGCGCATTACGCCGTGAGCTCGCTGTTCGAGGACTACGCGGAGGACACGCGCATCAACTGCTACGAGGTGTCGCGCGAGGAGTACGAGCGTCAGACGGAGGGCGCGGCGCAAATGGCTGTGGGCCGCGCGAAGCTCACGTCTGTCGTCACGCGAGAGTCAGACGAAATGAGCTTTGGCGTGCTCCATTTCGGCGACCACAACATCACAGCGGGAGTGCGCTGCTTCGAGAGTGAGGACGCCTATGCGGCGCTGAAAACGGAGGCGTTCGCGGCGTTCCGGCAGGCCGACTTACCGGAGACGATCCGCGTCCTCGATCGGCACTTCGGAGAGCTCACCTACTCGCTGCGGACGCTGTTCAGGGACGAGCAGCGCAAGGTCTTGAGCGCGGTGCTGGCCTCGACGGTGGGAGAGGCAGAGGCGTCCTACCGGCAGATCTACGAGCACCACGGGCCGCTGATGCGCTACCTGATGGACATCGGCGTGCCGATGCCGCCTTCGTTCCAGGCTGCTGCCGAGCTTGTGATCAACGTCAACCTGCGGCGCGTTTTGGAGGAAGCCCCAATCGGCGCGGGGCGCCTCGCCGATCACCTGGCAGACGCCAAGACATGGGCGATCAATCTGGACGAAGCGGGATTGGCCTTCGCGGCGAGGAACACGCTGGAACAGCTCGCCATCGTTTACGAACAGAACCCGGACGACCAGAGCGCGCTAAAGGCGCTGGAGGCGTCGTCGGCGGGTGTCAAGCTGTTGCCGTTCGTGGTGGACCTCTCCGAGGTGCAGAACCGCTACTGGAACGTTCTGCAGGAGCGCTATCCGGACTACGCGAAGCGGGCCGCCCGCGCCGAGGCCGATGCCGTTGCCTGGCTGGAGCACTTCCGAAGGCTGGGCGCGAATCTGAACATTCACGTGGACTGAGTTTCGGTCAGGGGCTTGAGTCCCGCAGGAGCATCCCCAAACGGGGACAGTTCGTTCACAGAGTATCAACCGGAATGTAACGGTTGGTGCCTCGCCACAATCTTAACCTGTGGAGACTGCTATCGAGCCCGAGGGAAGGTGGGGGACGAGCACCTGTATGAAGATTCTTGTAGTTGACGACGAGCCCGATGTGATCGAGGTTGTTAGCCTCTGCTTCAGCCTGCGCTGGCCGGAGGCCGAAACGACGGCGGCGAGCACGGGCGAAGAGGCACTCAAGTTAATCGAACAGGACCGCCCAGACTTCATCTTGCTGGACATAAACCTGCCGGGAATGGACGGTTTCCACCTCTGCCAGGAGATCCGCGCCGTCTGTGATGTGCCGATCGTGATGCTGAGCGCCCGCGACTCCGAGGTTGATAAGGTGCGCGGCCTCGAGATGGGCGCCGATGACTACATTACGAAGCCTTTCAGCCACCTGGAGCTGCTGGCCCGCGTTCGCGCCGTGGTCAGGCGCTACCAGAACCAGATGCCATCCGTCGGCGAGGTGTTCGAGTCCGGGAACCTGCGCATCGACTACGCCAGCCGTACTGTGTCCGTGAGCGGCGACCAGGTACGTTTGACGCCGACCGAGTACTCACTGCTATTCCATCTGAGCCGCAACGCCGGCCGCGTGCTGCCGCACCAGACGCTGCTGGCCAAGGTCTGGGGACGTGAATACACAGACGAAATCGACTATCTGAAGGTGTATATCCGGCGCCTCCGGCAAAAGCTGGAAGGCGATCCCGAGATGATTGGCCGCATCGTGAGTGAGCGCGGCGTGGGCTACAAGTTCGTCGCTGCTTAGATTAGCCCGCAGGCTGTAACCGCGGAGCAACGTTTTGCAAACAGGGGCGGAGCTTAGCTTCTCCCCCTGTCTCTCTATAACACGCTTGTAACAACCCTCGGGAGTCGGCGATCGTGCCGTTCGGCGGTGGATCTTAGGAACAGTCTTTCCACAAAATCACCCACCCACCGAGCACTTCCGGGTGACGTACCGGTATTGACAACTGCGTTAATTTTTCCGGATACTCTACTTGTCTCAACAGGGCCGCAACTGTTGGGACGCTTAGCGCTCTTAGGTCTCATCGCCGCACCCCCGCGAGCTTTACGACTCGAGAGCGCTTTATTTCGCCTTCCGACGTAACTGGCCAGCCCCGCGCTCCATCTTGTATTTCGGAACTACTCACCCACAGATGGAGCTTCACCAGGATCCGATCCGCCAGGTACGGGCGGCCAAGCGCTGGGCGTTCGCGGGAATCGCCTGGGCAGTGGCCGTCCTTTTCCCCGTCTACAGCCTGACGCTTAGTCTTTCGATGGCAGAGCTGGCGCTGGTGCTGTTGCCGGCGGCTGCCGTGGGCGCCATCGCCGTAGAGCTGGCGGGACGTTGGGAAGCGCGCATCCACCGGCGCTACGCCTATCCGCACCGCCTGGGCTACGCGCTGGCGACGATCCACGACTTCGACCGCGCGTGTCAGCGCAGCGCCGAGTTGATCGGGGAGTGGTTGGATCTCGACGCAGTCGTCGTTGGCTGGCTGAGCGAGGACGGCGAGGAGATCGTGCCGGTCGCCTCGTACGGGCTGCCCGAGACCTGGCTGAGGCGAGCGCCGCGTACTTCGAGCCGCTCATTCGATTTGCGGGCGCGGCCGGAGGTGCGCGTGCTGCTGACGCGACGGCCTGCTCCGGGAGACGCCTGGTTCGGGCAGGATTTCGCGGCGGACCGGGTAGTCTACGCGCCGCTGGTGAGCCGGGACGTGCCGATGGGCGTCGTCGGACTGGCGGCGCCGCGTCGCAATCCGCAGATCGGGGACAAGCCGCTGCTGGCCGCGATCGGAATGGTGATGGGCCTGGCGCTGGACAACTGCCGCCTCTACGAAGGCCAGCGGGCTCACGCGCAGCATTTCCAGGAGCTGAACCGCATGAAGAGCGACTTCCTGACGACAGTCTCGCACGAACTACGGACGCCGCTAACGTCGATCATGATGGGCGCCGAGCTGCTGCTTGAGGAGGAGGAGACGCGAGACCCGGCCAGCACGCGCGGCAAGCTGGTTCGCAACATCGTCAGAGGAGCGTCGCGCCTGGGCAGCCTCGTCAACGATCTGGTCGCCGTCTCGCGCGAGGACTCCATCCTGCCGCGGCTGGAGATGGAGCCGGCGTCGCTGGCGGATGCAATCGCCAATGCGGTCTCGATCGTGCAGCCGTTGCTGGCGGCGAAGCGCCAGAGCCTTGAGATTCTGCAAGACGATCGTGCGGTCCTGGTGAGGATCGACCGGCTGCGCTTCGAGCAGGTGCTGATCAATCTGTTGTCCAACGCACAGCGTTACAGCCCGCCGGCAGGCCACATTACGATTTCAGCGAGCACTCTGGCGGGCGGCGAAACGTTGATCGCGATTACGGACTCGGGCCCTGGTGTCCCACCGGAGGATGCCGAGCGCATCTTCGAGCCCTTTTACCGTGGCGACCGCTCGGGGCTCGGCCTAGGGCTGGCCATCGCGCATTCCATCGTGGAGCTGCATAGCGGGCGCATCTGGGTGGAGCCGGCGGTGGACGGCGGCAGTTGCTTCTGCGTGGCGTTGCCGGCGGAGCGCACGAACGGCGTAGCGCCTGACTCTTACCGGGCGGCGATTGCGGTGCCGCGGACGACGGCGAAGACGCGAGGATAGGCGGGCGTCGTGCAGGCATTTCTGCGTTGGTTTTTCGGGCTATCAACCTTTAATCGTGGGCGGTAGTTGAGACCCACGTCGGCTTGATCGGATTGATTGTTTGGGGGATTGACTCAGGAGATCTCGGAGTCGCCTTACTCGGCGGGTTCCCGTTTGGATTCCTCTTCGGCGCGCTCATCTACTGGGGTACTGTCTATAAGCTGAACAGGGAGGAACGGGAGCAGGGCAGCCGGAAGCGCCCTCAGCCCTGAGCCCCTCCGCCCCCCGAGCGAGAAAATGGCCAACGGGTGAGGGCCTACGCCGCTGTCCACTAATCACTGTCCACTAACCGGTATACTTCGCTCGTGCGGCTGAACCACTTGCACGTGATGGATTACCGCAACCTGCACGCCGTAGACCTCGACTTTCCGCGCGATGTCTCCTTAATCATCGGAGACAATGCGCAGGGCAAGAGCAACCTGCTGGAGGCGGTCTACCTGCTGGCGACGATGCGCTCCACGCGGGCGGAGGTTGACGCGCAGCTGATCCGGCGCGACGCGATGGAGGATGTGTTGCCAGCGGCGCGCGTTGTCGGTGAGGTGTCGACGGCGGACGGCCCGCTCAAGATCGAGGTGACGATCGTCGCGCGGCCGGGGAAGGCGGGTCCGATCGCCACGAAGACCGTGAAGCTGAACGGCGTCGCCAAGCGCCTTTCGGACGCGACAGGGCGGCTGATCGCGGTACTGTTCACGGCGGAAGACCTGGACATGGTGGCCGGCTCGCCCTCGCTGAGGCGGCGCTACCTGGACATGACGCTGATGCAGGTGACGTCCCGCTACTCGGCCGCGCGCTCCCGATTCGAGCGGGTGCTCACGCAGCGCAACTCGCTCCTCAAGCGCATCCGCGAGGGCGCGGCGACGACAGGCGAGCTCGAGTTTTGGGACGAGCAGCTCGCGGCGGACGGCGCAGTGATTCTGCATTCCCGCGCTGCAGCCGTGTCGCGGGTGGCGGCGCTGGCCAGCGAAGCACACGCCGGACTGGCGCCGGGAGAGCGCCTGGAGGTGACGTACCAGCCGCGTCTCGAGCCGGGGCAACAGCTGGCGTCGATGTCCGAGGACGAGGTGAAGGAGGCGTACGCCCGCGCGCTGAAGTCCGGCATGGGGCGCGACACCGCGGCCGGAATGACGCTGCAGGGCCCGCATCGCGATGACCTGGCGCTGCGGCTGGACGATCTGCCGGTGGCCGGGTTCGCCTCGCGGGCGCAGCAGCGCACGATCGCGCTGTCGTTGCGGTTGGCCGAGACCCGGTTCCTGCGCGACCACCGCGGCGAGTCGCCCGTGCTGCTGCTGGACGACATCCTTTCGGAGATGGACGCCGCGCGGCGGCGGTCTGTGCTGGCCTCGCTGGGGCAGATCGAACAGATGATGGTGACGGGGACGGACCTGGACCGCTTTCCGGACGAGTTTGCGGCGGGCGCCAGCCTTATCGCTGTCCGGGAAGGCTCAGCTCGGCCGCTCGTGGCGGGTCGGCCGGGCGCGAAAGCATCGGACTAGCGAAGCCCGCCGGCACGGCGACCGAAAGCGATAGTGGCGCGACCGTGATCTCGCTCGGGCAGTCCGCGAGCGGGTCGCCGTCCACCTGTGCGGGCAGCGGGCGCTCCCAGGCGAACTCGATCTTGCTGGCACGGCCGTAGGTGACTTTCGGCGAGTTGTGGTGCATCTGCATGAGTGTTCGCGCGGCGTGAAAGATGATGTCGCGCTTGCCCCGGCCGGAGTAGATGCAGACGTCGAGCTTGCCGTCGTCGGCGATGGCGGACGGCGTGATCTTGGTGATGCCGGCGTAGAGGCGGGTGTTGCCGGCGAACGCCTCTAGCACGTTGAGCCAGCGTTCCACGCCGTCAAGGCGCACGGCGATCGGCCGGCCGCGCCAGCGCATCGCCTGGCGGGCGGCAGAGAAGG
>DAINDD010000020.1:543-40320 GCA_036732045.1 Chloroflexota bacterium | reverse complement strand
CGAAAGGAGCTGCGCTTAAGCAGGCAAGGTGTACGGGATGTACTGAACGAGTACATGCGTTTGACGGGCTATCTGGCCGGTGCTACTCTGGTGCCGACAAGCGGGAGCTCGGTGACCCCGGGCTGAGAGGGCGGCAGGACCGGCCGCCGACCGCCGAACCTGATCTGGGTAATGCCAGCGGAGGGAAGCATGATGCAATCGTTCAGCACCGTCAGTTTCCGCTGGCGGCGTTCTTTTGTTCGTAGCAGGGCCCTCTCGTGAGCGAGATCATCGAGGGACTGGCCGCCCGCATCCCGGAAGACTGGGGGGTCGAGCCGGTGCCGCCGGAAAGACGGATGCTGCGTCCGTTCGACTTCGCAATCCTCTGGGGTGACCTGGCGATAAGCCTGCTGGTCATGGTCGCCGGCAGCCTGCTCGTGCCCGGCCTCGGCACGAAGGACGCCGTGCTGGCTATCGTCGTCGGCACTGCGCTCGGCACGCTGCTCCTGTCGCTCGTGGGCATCGCCGGAAGCGATACCGGCGTCCCGACGATGGTCGCCCTGCGCGGGCCGTTTGGCATCCGCGGCTCGTACATGACGTCGGCGCTCAACATCGTGCAGCTGCTCGGCTGGGCGGCGTTGGAGATCATCATCATGTCGCAGGCGGCCAAAGCTCTCAGCGACAGGTATTTCGGCTTCTCCGGCTACTACCTGTGGCTTGTCTTCTTCGGTGTCGTCGGCACACTGATGGCCGTCGGCGGACCGATCGTGGTGGTACGCGAGTGGCTGCAGAAGTTCGGCGTCTGGATCGTGATCGCCGCCTCGGCCTGGCTGACGTTCCACCTGTTCTATGCCTACGACATGGGTGAGATATGGCGACGCCAAGGCGAAGGGGGCTTCCCCAACTTCTGGCAGGGCGTCGACATCGTCGTCGCGCTGCCCGTTTCCTGGCTGCCGCTCGTCTGCGACTACAGCAGGTTCGCCCGGCGCGCCGTGCCGGCCGCCACCGGCACGTACATAGGCTACGCGCTGGCGAACATGTGGTTCTTCATGCTCGGGGTCTTCTACGTGCAGGCGCTGCAGACCGATCCAGACGGCTTCATCAGCGCGCTCGTCCAGATGCTGCTGCCGATGGCCCTGGGCTGGCTCGCACTGATCGTGCTGCTCTTCGGCGAATCAGATGAGGCGTTCGCCAACATCTACTCAACAGCCGTCTCGATCCAGAACCTGCTGCCGCGGCTTGCACAGCGTCTGCTCGCGGTGGTCGTCGGCATCGTCGTGATCGCCCTGGCGATCAGCATCGACCTCGTGCAGTACGAGAGCTTCCTGCTCCTGATCGGCGGCGTCTTCGTGCCTGTATTCGGCATCTTCCTCGCTGACTACTTCGCACTTCAGAGACGACGTTACGACGTCGCCCAGCTCTACGAGATGTCGGGGGCCGGCTTCGGCACGCTGGCGATCGGGATCTGGATCGCCGGCTTCTTCCTCTACTCCTGCGCGGCGCAGCCCCCGTGGCTGCTGGAGCACCTGAACTTCGTCTCCTGGACGCCTGCCTGGGCCACGCACATCGGCGGCACGATCCCCGGCCTCGTATTCAGCTTCGGAACGTACGCCGTCGCCGGGCGCTACCTTCTGGTTGCCCGGGGCCGTGGCGCGCCCGGACCCGTCGCCGCGAAAGTCACTCAGGCGTAGAATGATGGGCTCTTATGACTGACGAGAAGCTGCACTTCATGTCTGTGATGCATCCGACAGACCCCACCAAGGCGGCCAGCCGCGACAACTGGACGCCGCAGGACCACGCGACGTTCGCCGAGCACTGGGCCAACCTGGAGCGGCTGAAGGACGAAGGCGTCTTGATCCTGGCCGGGCGCGCGCAAGACGCCGACGGCGGCGGCCCGGCGATCTGCATCATCGAAGTGGACTCGGAGGCGGCCGCGCAGCGCATCTTCGCGGCGGAGCCGTTCATCAAGCGCGGCTTCGCGACCGGCACACTGCGTCCGTACCGCATCGCTATATCAAGGAACGAACTGTGAGCGCGAGCAACGACCCGCTGGTCATCGCCGGCAAGCAGTTCCGCTCCCGGCTGATCGCCGGCACGGGCAAGTACCGCACGATGGACGAGATGCGCGACGCCATCGACGCGTCCGGCGCCGAGATGGTGACCGTGGCGATCCGCCGCCTGCCGCTCGACCGGCCCGACGAGCCGAACCTGATGGACTACCTGGACTGGAACCGATACACGATCCTGCCCAACACGGCCGGCTGCAAGACGACGGAAGAAGCGCTGTTCACGGCCCGCCTGGCCCGCGAGCTGACCGGCTCCGACTGGGTGAAACTGGAGGTGATCCCGGACCCGAAGTACCTCCTGCCCGACCCGATCGCCACGCTGGAAGCGGCGCAGGCGCTGATAGCCGACGGCTTCGTCGTGCTGCCTTACATCCACGCCGATCCAGTCCTCGCCAGGCGGCTCGAGGAAGCCGGTTGCGCGACCGTGATGCCACTGGGCTCCCCGATCGGCTCTGGGCGCGGCATCTTCACGCTGGAGGAGATACGGATCATCATCGAGAACGCCAACGTGCCCGTCGTCGTTGACGCAGGGCTCGGCGCGCCATCGGACGCCGCGCTTGCCCTGGAAGCCGGCGCCGACGCCGTGCTGGTCAACAGCGCCATCGCCCTTGCCCAGAACCCCGTGCGGATGGCCGAGGGATTCCGGCTCGGCGTCGAGGCCGGGCGCATGGCGTACCTGGCGGGCCGCATCCCCCGCAAAGAGCTCGCCGACCCGTCCAGCCCGATCGGCGAGATGGCGACGCCAACGCCCACCCGAACTGCCTAACGATGACCAAGCCAGGCCTCGCCCTGCCTGCCCTCATGCTCGTCACCGACCGTGGCCTCGCGGGAGGCGAGGACGCGCTCGTCCGCAAGGTGCGCGAGTCAGTTGAAGGCGGCGTCAGCGTTGTCCAGTTGCGCGAGAAGGACCTTAACGACGAAACGCTGCTCCGGCTCGCCGAACGCATCAAGGCGGCGATCGATGGCCGGGCGCTGTTCATCGTCAACGGCTCGCTGGACGTCGCACTGGCCATCGGCGCTGATGGCATACACCTGCCTGAGGCCATGCCGGCGCTTAGGAAGCGGGCGAAAGGCCTGATCGTCGGCCGGAGCGTTCATTCAGCCGAGGCTGCTAAGCTGGCTGAGCAGTCAGGCGCGGACTACGCAGTCTTCGGGCCGGTCTACGAGACACGGCGCCACGCGGGGGTCCCGGCGACCGGTCTGGGGGAGCTTTCGGACGTGGTGAAGGCCGTGTCGATACCGGTTGTGGCCATTGGCGGGGTGTTGATAACTCGCGTGGCCGCTATTATGGACGCCAACGCCGCGGGAGTCGCCGTCATCAGCGCGATTCTCGGGTCGCCCTCGCCCCACGAGGCGGCCTCGGCTATCCGGCGGGAACTGCAAACATATGAACATCACTTTGAACGGCAAGCCTCACGAACTTGAGGGCGAACGTAGTATCGTCGCCCTGCTGCAGTCGCTAAACGTCAAAGCGGCGCAAGTCGCCGTGGCGCTAAACGGCGAGGTCGTGCGCAAACGCGCCTGGCCGCAGACAGAGATCCGTTCGGGCGATACCGTCGAAATCGTGCGCGCAGTAGGCGGGGGTTAGCGCTCGGTGAGAGTCATCGTCGTTGGGGGCGGCGTCATAGGTTGCTGCATCGCCTTCCACCTGCAGAAAGCCGGCGCGACCGTTACGCTGCTGGAGCGCGGCGAGATCGGCGGCGAGGCCTCCGGCGCGGCCGCGGGTATGCTCATCGAACCGATCGAAGACACCGGCAACTGGGCCTTCGATGAGCTGCGGCGGGCGAGCCTTTCGGTGTATCCGGTGCTGATCGAAGAAGTGCAGCGGCTCTCTCGTGTCGACGTGGAGTACAAGCGCCAGGGGATGCTGCGGACGGCCGTCACCGAGGACTCCGCACGCCAGCTGCAGAAGCTCGCAAGCAAGCGCGACCTGGAGTGGGTGGACGGCGCCGACCTCCCACTCCTGGAGCCTGCGCTCGACAAGACTATTCTGGGGGCGGCGTACTCCGAGACAGACGCGGACCTCAACCCGGGGCTGCTGACGAACGCCCTGGCCAAAGCGGCGGAGAAGCTGGGCGCGAACGTCTGCCGCCGCACCATGCTGACCGGCTTCCTAGGGCGCGAACGGCGCGTGGAGGGCGTGAGCACCAACGCCGGGGACTTCCGCGACGTCGACGCGATCGTGCTGGCGGCCGGGCCCTGGACGGAGCCTCTCTCACTGCGGCTCAGCAACCGCCTGCCCACGCCGCCGATGCGCGGCCAAATGATAGCCTACCGATCCAAGGTGCTGAGGCACTCGGTCTGGGGCGAGGACGGTTACCTCGTGCCGAAGCCGCGCGGCTTTATCTTCGCCGGCGCGACGGTGGAGGACGTCGGCTTCCGCAAGACGACGACGGCCCGCGCCCTGGCCGGTCTGCGCCGCATGGCGACGAACCTGGTACCCGCGCTCTCCACGGCGACCGTCGCGAGCAGTTGGGCGGGCCTGCGACCGGGCTCGGCGGACGGGCTGCCGGTAATCGGGCGGGTTCCCGGCAAGGACAACGTCTACGTCGCCACCGGGCATTTCCGTAACGGCATCCTGCTGGCGCCGGTGACGGGGCGGCTCGTCGCCGATCTCGTGCTCTCTGGCAAGCCGGACCGCAGGTTGAAGCCGTTTCTGCCGGAGCGCTTTCTTACCAAATAGACAGTCAAAAGTTCGCAAATGATGCTAAGCATATGTAGACACCTGATATACGCCTGTACTAACATTTGCTTGCGACTATGAAGACCGGGATCCGCCATCGACCATGAGTGAGTGGGAAACGCTTGTTCTCGGCTTCCTCGCCGGCATCACGATTTTGCTGGGCCTGCCGCTCGGGCGTCTGCGCGCCCCGCGCCCGGGCCTGCGCCTCTTCCTGAACGCATTGGCTATCGGCATCCTGACGTTTCTGTTGTGGGACGTCCTGGTCCACGGCTGGCAGCCCGTCGACAAGGCGCTGGGCAATCTGCACGACCATAGCGATGGACTCGGGCCGGTCATAGGATACGGGGCGCTATTCTTCGGCGGCCTCGCTGTTGGCCTGATGAGCCTCGTCTACTACGAGCGCTGGCTCGACGGCCGGGGCCGGCCCCAACCGTTTGGTCCCGGGGCCATGGCCGCGGGTGAATTGGCGGCCCGGCGCGGCGGCCTGGCCTCTTGGCCGGCGGCGCGGCGTTTGGCGCTCCTGATCGCTGTCGGCATCGGACTGCATAACTTCGGAGAGGGCCTGGCGATTGGCGGCAGCGCGGCAACCGGGGAAATCAGCCTCGCCACCGTGCTTGTCATCGGTTTCGCGCTGCACAACGCCACGGAAGGCTTCGGTATCGTCGCGCCGCTCGCAGACGATGAGAACCGTCCGAGTTGGGGCTTCCTCCTCCTGATGGGCCTGATCGCGGGCGGCCCGACGTTCCTGGGCACCGCCTTGGGACGTCAATTCACGAGTCAAGCCTTAAGCGTGGTATTCCTGACTCTCGCCGCAGGCTCAATCATCTACGTGATCGTGCAACTGCTCGGCGTCGCCCGCCGCGCCGAGCGCAAAGAGCTGCTTTACTGGGGATTGCTGTTGGGCCTGGCCGCCGGGTTCATCACTGATATGGTCGTCACCGCCGGCGGCGCCTGAACCCCGGAATGCGACCCTTTGCGAGCCATCGCCGGGAACCCCAGTCAGTACTGGGCGATGATTTCCTTGAGCCTGCTGCCGAACTGGCGCCGCGCCGATTCCCAGGCGTTGCCGACGATTAGCCCGGCGGGCAGGTAGTACACGACACCCCAAACACTGAAGACGAGAAAGGCGACGAAGGCCACGATCAGGCCAAAGGTGATCTGGTCCTCATAGCGGATTGGGCAAGTGGGTGGGTCGTCCGCCATGAAGAGTACGAAGAACAAGGCGGCCTGGAGGTCAGGCGTACGGAAGATCTCGCCGTCAAACATCGACTGGCCAAGTAAGCTAGCTACAGTGAAGAGAGCGTAGTAGGCCCCCAGAAACGAGAGCACGAGGGGCAGTTTGTTAATGCGGTCGGCGATCAGCACCCCGGCCACGATGAGAATCGGAAGACCAAACGATCCGAGGTCGGGCAAGGCACCCCACCAGCTCTGTCCAGTAGAGAAGAGAAAGGACGAGGCGACAAGAGCGAGCGCGGCCGGGTTGAAGATGTTCGACCAGCGGGTGCGCAAGATGTGTTTGCTCGCGATGGCGATTGCAGACGTCGCGGCGACGACGCCCAGCGGTTCCTCTGGCCGCAGAACGAACGCGATGATCACACCCGTGATCAGCGCGCCACTGGGGAACTCCCACTCCTGCCGCCTGATCCGCGTCGCAACGACGTCCAGGGTCGTCGCAATTGCAACAGCGAGGAGGAGGCCGGGCGCGGCGTGGCTGACACCCTGTGTCGGCAGGGCGATAAGAGCCAAAAGCGCCAAGGCTACCACCGTGATGCCTTTCGGCGTTTTCCAGAAGCGGAGAAAGCGATGAAAGGCGGGTGACCGCGCAGTCCGGCTGACCGTGGTCATAGGCAGCTAGCGAGGCGGGAGGTTGGGAGCCGTTCGAGATCCTTGTTGAAGATCAGACCTTTGCTTCCTATGACCCGACCACATCGATCGTTATCGGGGTATCCATGGAGATTCCTTGCGAACGCAGGCTCTGATCGGCTGCTCTAGTCAACGATGTCACTGACTCGCTTTGGCCAGAGCGTTCTGGATAGCCCCTGTATAGGCTCTGGAGCTGTCTGTCGCGCCGCTTACGTGATCGACCGGTGCGGACTGACGGGAGGCAACTTCACGAACGAGCGCGTTCACATCGGAACAAGGGTAGCGGGTTCCGCAAGCGCTAACATTGGCCGATATGATCTTGCCGTTCTGGATGACCACCGTCGCCTGGATATCACCGTGGCGGCTCGTACCCGTCGCGACGAATGTGCCATCGCGGTACGATGCGGCGGCTGTTTGGGAAGCAGCGAGGTTACCGTTGGAGGCCAGGGTGAAGGTGTGCTGGGTCGCAAGGTAGCCCATCCCGTACACGGCTATTACGACCGCGGAGCTGAGGCCGATCAGGCCGTCTGTGATGCGCCTCCGTTTGCGTTTGCTCCTTTCGGAGTTGGGCTTAACTGCACCAGCCGATGTGGCGCGCGAACGGCTGCCTATATTCCGTTTGGCCATCGAATTGACATTCTGATATAAGCCGGGAACGGCCCGGACTCGTGTAAACGGTACGGCTCGCTAATTACAATGGGATTAAGATAGGAGCCGCGCAGATCTGCCGTAGATGTGAGTTAGATGATTGGCTGAGGTCTGCGCCCGCTAACTAGATTCCAACACTAGAGCAAACACTCATGCCACCCATCATCCCAAGTGTGCCAGTGAGTCCTCCTCTCCCGCCTGCTCGCGAGAGGAAGCCTGTCCTGAGGTATGTCTTGTATGTCCTCGCAACGCTCCTCCTTGCCGGAGCCGGAGCGGTCGTGGCGGTTTTCTTCGTATGGCATCCCTCCTCGCGTCCGATCGCACTGCCCGACAGCTCTCCATCGTCGACTACTGCAGCCTACTTAAAGCAACATAGCCTCTTTCTCATCAACGAATCTCCTCATCCTGGGCAAGGGGGAAGCGGTCCTATGACATCATCTATCTATACGGTGCACGCCGACGGTACGGGCAAGACGCTTCTCACCAATAACGGCGGCGCGCCCTCCTGGACCCCGGACGGCAAAATCATTTTTGCTTCAAGCCGCAGCGGCTCGCAACAGATCTGGATCATGGACGCTAACGGCAGCAATGCTCTCCAGATCGGCAATCTTCCGGCAAGTACGCTGCCGGTGATGCCGCAAGAGGGGGAAAATGGCCTGATCGTGTTGATGGGAAATGATGCAACGACCGAGCCCGATGGCAACACCGGCATCTGGATGATGCAAAGCGATGGCTCGGGCCTCACGGAACTCGTTCACGGCATGCAGCCCTCCCTCGCGCTCTCGGGCAGGTGGATTGCCTACACTCTCCAGACCGACACTCCGTATCATCGCGAAATTTGGCGTATCAATACCGACGGCACGGGGCTCAAGCAACTTACCTTTCTCGGCGATGACCCGGACTACCCGGACGCAAACGCTCCCAACATCTCTCCCGACGAACAAACGATGGCGTTCTTCAGCGGCAAGGAGTCCGACAGAGCAGTGCCAGGCGCTCCGCAGCAGCCGGTCTTTACGTTCGGACATCGCAATGTAGCAATCGTTCCAGCAACGGGCGGCGCGCGCACGACGCTCACGCCATGCCAGCCGGTTACCACACAAGCTGAGCTCGACGCGGCAACCGAAGCGAGCGGTAATTGCATTGCAGCCGACAATCCCGCATGGACACCGGATAGTAAATGGCTCATTTTCGATACCGGATTTAGCACGGGGGGTGGAACCTGGATGGTGGACGTTAACGGCCAGAACTACCAACAGTTCTATTCCCAAGGGCGCGGCATCGTGCGAGTGCCGCTCAAATTCGTCAATTAGTTCAGGCACAGAAGAGCATGCCGCCGAATGACGCACCTCTTGTCCACCTCACCCGCAACCATCGTCGTATGGGCTGGACGCCGATCGCCGGACATCCAACGGGCAGCTTCGGGTCCAGCCCGCCGCGCCGAGCGCAAAGAGCTGCTGTACTGGGGGCTGCTGTTGGGCCTGGCCGCGGGGTTCATCACCGATATGGTCGTCACCGCCGGCGGCGCGTGATCTAGACGACTGCGGCCCTTTTAGTCCTAACTCCCGATCGCGAGGCAGCCCGCTGGCAGGTACGGCGGCAGATCAGCCAGGTACTGGAGCAGCGGCACCGCGTCCGCCGCGCTCAACCCATCACCGCAACGAACGTTGAGCGCCAGCGGCAAGCCCGCGTCGATAGGCCGGCCGGGTAGCCCTCTTTCTTGGCGTGAAGGCCACGGACGCCAATGACGACGTGACAACTGGTGACGATGCTGACGCCTTGATTGGCAAGTGCGAGAAAGTATTCCTTTGACCACTCTGCGATGAAATTGTTTGCTCCACCTCAAATTGCTTGTCACAGTCGTCATCAGTTGTCACGTCGTCACACTGATTGCCCACGAAGGGCACGGCAAGCGATGCTGGCTCTCCAGCCGATTTAGCCGCTGCTGACCACCCTTTTCCCTCTGCGCGTTAGAAATTTCGTTGGAAGAAACGGGCCGAAAAGTCCGAAAGTTGCTGACGACGCACAGTCAAAAACCGGACAGTCTGTCCCTTACTCCACGAGCGCCACGTTGACGTTCGAGGTGTTCGGCAAGTAGACACCGGTAAGCACAAATCCCTGCACATTGAGCTTGACCGTTACGCCAACCAGGGCGCCTACCACGCTTAAAGTCCCACCGCTACCGCCGGCGCTTTGGATGTCCACCGTACCGTATTGATCGATTAATAGTCCGCGCCAAGTACCGTTCGCTCCACTCATCTTGATATCGCAGCTGCCCGCCGGAGGAGGCGTTGGCGGCGGCGAAGGCGTTGGGGAAGGCGCTGGAGTCGGTGTCGGGCTGGGTGTCGGCGACTGCGTCGGGCTGGACGTCGGCAATGGGGTCGGGGTGGGCGGCTTCGAGGGCTTTGCCGCCAGCAACGCCAAACTCGTCAATCCACCCGCTGCAACCCCTTGGCTGGTCGGGTCGCAGAGGGCAAGCACGTTGGCATTAGCGGGTGCATCGGGACCGTTGTACGGCCAAAGGTCTCCCCCGCTTCCCGCGAGCTTTACGCCGGCGTGGCCGATGAAGGTCACGCCGCACGGGGGCGGTGTCGTCGCGCAGTTCTCGCTCTTGATGCCGCTGCCACTGCCACTGAAGTTGAGCGTCCCGGAATCACAATAGACACCCGACTTCAGAGTGTTCGTGGTCGGATCGTTGTCTTTCCAGTACTGAACGTTGGTGAAATCAAGGCTACCGCCAGTGAGGGGGAAATCGCAGGTAAATTGGGAAGCGTGATAGGTGACGGGCCAGTCTAGAAATCCTCGTTGTGTCGGAGGTGGGTTGAATGTGCTGTCTCCGCCGGGCCAGGAGCTGTTGGAACAGACATAAGTAGTATTGCCGGTTATCGAGTCGCCCGCGTTTGATCCGCCCTGGATCTTTAGCTGGCCGTTCGCGTGCACATCGCCAGTGACGGTCACGTCGTTGGCACCCCATTGGATACCGCCATTTTGGTTGCAGTCAGAGTTGTCGGAGAAGATGGCGTAGAAATGCGCTCCTGTGAGTGCGGCACTCACGGCGCGCGCGCCCACATCGAAGCCGGCAAGACTGAAGATCGACCCGAACAGGAGTGTCGCCGGCTTGCTCACTTCTACTTCGATCTTCGTGTTATCGCCGTCGTAAGGATAATTGACGATCACCGTTGCGTTGTCTGTCCCTTGCGTATAACCGTTCTTCGTTGCCCACTCCTTGGCTTCATCCACAGCCTCCGATGTATTGCCCTGCGAAAGCGATACCGCACCTGCCATCGCGGCCATGTCAGCGGCGGTCTGGGCGACGCGTCGCTCGCTCACCCAGAGACCGAGGTCGACGACGAAGTCGCCCAGCATGAATATCGCTGTCATGAATAAGACGGAGAGGATCAGGACTTGGCCTCCTTCGCTCTTCCCAAATCTGTTATCTGTCGACATCAAGTACACGGCGTGGCTCCGAGAATCCTCTTTTCAAGCCTGGCGTCTGCGCTCTTGGGATAGGCCTGCACTATCGCGAGGAGGTAGCCACTGCGGCGTTCCTCGCTCCTTGACGCCCCGCGTGCTGAAAACAGGCCGACGGCCATCCTATCTGTGACAGCTGTTGGCAGGCGGCGCAATATGTTGTAAAGCGCCTTTTCGCCCCCTCTTCTGAAAATAAACCGTGAAGAAAGAAGGGAGAATCGTAGGAGCGTCGACCGTCCGCAGATGCAAGAGATTCCGCAAAAGACCGTTAGAATTGCCGACCCTAGGCTTGAGGCGCAGCTGCAAGACGTAGGTGCCGCCCGCTTGCAGCGTTCCCCGGCTCGGCACCCCGCACTCCGTTCGTCGACGGTGTGGCGTCGTAGGAAACGTCACCGATAGGAGTACTAATCCCATTGATCCGTCTTATCAGGTCGGCGAACGGCAACTTACCCATGCCCCGACCGCGATCAATCGCTTACACATCGAACTTCATGCGGCGAACCTTCCAGCCAGCCGCTGCGAGGCCGTGCGCGGGTTCCTCGCGGCGACAACGGCGGATATCACGGCGGCCATGTCCGCTCCCGCCGCGATAACGGAGTCGACGTTCGTCTCGTTGATGCCACCGATCGCGCAGACGGGGACGCGCACGGCGGCCTTCACCTCACGCAGCGTTTCCAGGGTGGCCGGACGTGTGTCCTCCTTCGACGAGGTGCCGAAGAGGCTGCCAACGGAGACGTAATCCGCGCCATCGACCTCCGCGCGCCGCGCTTCGTCGACGTTGTTCGCGGAAGCGCCGACGATCCAGCCAAATGGCACGAGACGGCGGACGACGAGGACCGGCAAGTCCTTCTGGCCGACATGGACGCCGGCCGCACCGACAGCCAGCGCGAGGTCGGCGTCGTCGTTGATGATAAGCGGCACGCGGGCCCCCCGGCAGACGGCTGCGATCCCTTGGACGTCAGGAAGCTGGAGGCCCTTCTCGCGAGTCTTGTCCCGCCACTGGATCGCCCGTGCACCGCCCTCGACCGCCGCACGGGCGATCTTGACGATGTCACGGCCGCCTGCGACGTTTGGGTCGACGATCACGTAGAGGCCCCGCAGCACGACCGGCACGGCAAACGCGCTATGTAGTGGTGGTCTGTTCTTCGCGCCGCTCGGGAGACGCCCGGTACATCGTGCGCCAGCGCGGCGCGCGCCGCTTGGGGGCGGGCTGCACGAGCAGCACCATCGCATAGCCCACGCCGGTACCGATCACGGCACCGAGAAGAAATCGCCAGGTCAGCTTCATACGCTGCGCAATATCGCACGGAAGCGGCAGGAAGGCAATCAGCGCGAGGCGCAATGTATGAGGATGACCGGGCGCGTTCGCTTTGAGCGGGATGTTGTGGCAGAGTCCCGGGATCCAGTGCTTCATCTGTCGGGACAGGCCCTTCGCTTCGCCTGGCGGCGGGCTCAAGGCGACGGTGCGCTCTCACCTGACACCTCGTACCTCGCACCTGATAGACTCGTTTGCGCGATGACTGCTGCCGGATACACCCGCCTGCTCGTGCCGCTGGCCGCGCTTGTCTTCGTGGGCGGCTGGGTGCTGGCAGCCGTAGCGTTCTTCGTGATCGGCACGCGGACTTGCGCGAACGTCCAGGTGCCGCTGGCGGGGACGCTCCAGGTCTGCCAGGACACGACATCCAACGCTGTCATTATGCTGACCGTGATTGGGTTCGCCGCCACCGTCGGCTCGCTCTTCCTGTTGGGCCTGCACTTCCTGCTGCTCGCGCTGGAGGGCATCGAGTCGAACACACGCAAGGGGGCCTGAGGTGAAGCGCAGCGACACGCGCATGCTGACGACGCATGCCGGGAGCCTGCCGCGCCCGCCAAAGCTCCTCGACCTACTCGTCTCGCTAAGCAAGCGCGAGCCAGTAGATAGAGCGTCGCTCGCCGCCGAAGTGCACGCCGCGACCGTCGACGCCATCCGCAAGCAGCTCGACGCCGGCATCGACGTAGGCAACAACGGTGAAGAGGCCCGCGAAAGCTTCTTTACCTATGTTCAGCACCGGCTCACCGGCTACGGCGGTCAGAGCAACCGCCAACTGATGCGCGACATCCTTCTGGAGGGTTTCCTCGAGCGCAAGATGCCTGACTTCAACCGCAAGTCGGTCACGCTGATGCAGGCGCCGAAAGCGATCGGCGATGTGACGCACGGGACGATCGAGCCTCTGCGCGAAGAGTGCGACGAGTTCGATGCCGCGCTCGGCGAGGCCGACGCCGGCTTTGGCGAGACGTTCATGACCGCGGCCTCGCCCGGCATCGTCTGCGCCGGCATGCTCAACGCCCACTACGCGACAGACGACGACTACGTCACCGCCGTCGCCGACGCCCTGCGGCCGGAGTACGAGTACATCGTCTCGCGCGGGTACATGCTCCAGCTCGACTGCCCGGACCTCGCGATGGAGCGGCACACCGCCTTCGCAGACCGGCCGCTGGCCGACTTCCAGGCCTACGTGCGACGCAACATCGCCGCGATCAACCGGGCCATCGCCGGCCTGCCCGCCGAGCGCATTCGGATGCACGTTTGCTGGGGCAACTACGAGGGCCCGCACCATCTCGACGTCCCGCTTGAAGACGTGTTGCCGCTCTACTACGAGGCGAACGTCGGCGCGCTGCTGCTGCCCTTCGCCAACCCGCGCCACCAGCACGAATGGCGCGCCCTGCAGAAGTACCCGCCGCCGCACAACTGGCTGATCATCGCCGGCGCTATCGACACGACGACGAACTACATCGAGCACCCGCAGGTTGTCGCAGACCGGCTCGAATGCGTCGCCATGGCCATCGGCGACCCGCGACGGGTTCTCGCCGGCACCGACTGCGGCTTCGGTACCGCGGCGGGATTCGGCGAGTGCGCCCCCGGCGTCGTCTGGGAGAAGTTGCGCGCCCTCCGCGCCGGCTCGGACATCGCCGGCACGCGGCTCTTTGGGGCGGGGTAATGGCGTGGCGTAGCCCGGTGGGCGCAGCGCGGATGCGCCGCGAGCGTCAATTCGGGCGAGCGTGACCTCGACGAACCACGTCGATTCGCAGACGAAGGCGTTGCGCCCCTACGTCTTAGCCTTAATGATCGCCGGGTTGTTCGGATCTTCCGCCCATTTCGCGGGGTTATCCAGGATGTACTGGCGCACGCGCCGCAGTTCGTCATCGTCGCGAACCACCCGTTCGTAGTAATTGCGCTTCCAGACCGGCAGGCCCGGCGCGCCGCGCAGACCATTGATGCGCTTAGTGCTAAGAGATTTGAACATCCGCACGATCTCTCCAAGCGATCCCGAACGTAGGGGCGCGACGCCTTTGCGTACCAAAGGCGGTCCAGCCCGGATAGACCTTCGATCCAGCTCGGCGTCGCTCGGCCCACCGCGCTGCGCCCTAACCACGTCCCGCGCAGTGACGACGCCCCGTTTCTCAGAAACCCATACAATCCCGTGTACGTGGTTCGGCATCACAATGAAATCGTACGGATCCGATTTGCGGCCACCGTTCGCAGATCGCCAGGACAACTGAACGGCCTGACGAATCCGGTCATCGTTGAGCGTGCATTCACGCCGATACGTGCAAATCGTGACCAAGTAAGCGCCGAATAAGCGATAGTCGTACCTCGGCAACCGAATCGATCGGAGGTGGTGGATAGTCGGGTTGGATTTCACGGCCGGACGGTAACACGGGCGACTGCTCATGGCAGAGAGGCAACTGTCACCAGTTGTCGCGGCGTTTGGGCGCAGCGCAACAGAAGCGATCGCCCAACAGGAGCGATCGACCTTCCCAGTTTCGACGTTGCGATACGGCGAAGGCGTTGCGCCCCTACATTCTGCTGGGGCTTCGGGCTAGTGCATCTCCTGGCCGCCGGAGATGTTGATCGCCTGGCCGGTCATGTAGTCCGCGTCGTCTGAGGCCAGGAACGTGATCAAGTTCGCCACGTCGCGGGGATAGCCGATGCGGGCCAGCGGGATCGGCGGGCCGTTCTTCAGCGCCCAGTCTTCCAGTGTGATGCCCTGCGCGTTCAGCAGCGGGTCGAGCACTCCTCGCAGCAGCGGCGTGTCGATCGTGCCTGGGCAGACGGCGTTGACTGTGATGTTCTGCGGGCCGACCTCTTTCGCCATCGCCTTCGTCATCAGGATCACGCCGGCCTTCGTCGCGCAGTAAGGCGCCAGGAAGGCGAAGCCCGACTTGCCGGCCTGCGAGGCGACGCTGACAATACGCCCGCCACCACCCTGCGCGATCATCTGGCGCCCGGCCGCGCGCATGCAGAGGAAGACGCCGCGCAAGTTGACCGCGATCGTGCGGTCGAAACCTTCGTCGGTCATCTGCACGAGCGGCATCGGTGGGTTGCCGATCCCGGCGTTGTTCACGCAGACGTCCAACCGGCCGAAGCGCGCGATCGTCTTGGCGAAGAAGCCTTCGACGTCCGCCGTCACGCTGACGTCGCCGGCGTAGCACTCGGCGTCGGCGCCGGCCGCCTTCACCTTCGCCGCTGTCTCCGCCAGCCCGGCCTCGTTCAGATCGACGAGAGCCACTCGCGCGCCCTCCTTGGCGAACCGCTCGGCGACTCCCTGGCCGATGCCGCTGCCGGCGCCGGTAATCAGCGCGACCTTGTCCTTGAGCAGCATTGTGGACCTCCTCAGCAAACAACTGGGGGTCAGGCTCTCAGCCTGACAGACAATCGCTAGGTTCCGCCGGTTACCCCGCCGGACGCCGCGAGCAGCTCTTCCAGGTGCATCTGCCACTCCATCGCGTGGCGGCGTTTGGCCGGTGTGTCGGCCAGCTCTTCGTAGATCGCCTGGCCCCAGCGGACGTGCTCTTCTTCGTCGACGAGGATGAATTTGAGCGTCCGTACGGTCGGCGAGTCGGAGATCTGGTCCGTGACCGCCATGTGGTGGCGGTAGTAGACGGCCAGGTGCGGCTTCATCACCCGGTACAGCCCGGCGAGGCGCAGGAGCTCCTCGCCCTGGTCCTGCATCTCTTGTACGAAGCGGGCGAACTCGTCGTTCGGAGGGCGGCGGACGTCGGCCACGCGCAGGGTCGGCGGGATGCGCATGTCCACGTTCTCCTGGATGCGCAACTCCGGCAGACGCCGTCCGATGGCGTCGGCGTGCAGGGCATCGTGGTAGGCGTGCTCGGCAAGGGCGATCTTCAGTTTCGGCGCGGCCATCGTCGCGACCCAGCCGGCCGCCGCCTCCATGCAGGAAATTTCCGCGTAACGGTAGTGGATCAGCCGCCGCGCGCTCTCGTCGACAGAAAAGGCGCCGCCCACTTGCCGCAGGTCAACCGCCAGCTCAGGCAAGCCGGCGCACCTGTGACTCGGCATACGCCCTTAAGCCGACGATGAGCCGCCTTCGATCGCCAGCCCAGCGCCGAGCCTTGTCCTTGGCCGCCGCCTCCAGGTGGTCGGGCGTCGGGTGCACCTCGGGTTGCGGCGAGATGCAACTCATCGGACAGACTTTCGCGCAGATATCGCAGTCGATGCAGCCTTCGGGGTCGATGCGGTGCTTGCGGACGTCGGTCTCGAAATAAGAGATCGTATCCGTCGGGCAGACGCGGCGGCACCACGAGCAGTTGATGCAGCGATCCTCGTCGATGACGTATGCCAAGCGGACCCTACGATTCCCCGTTGCCAGCCGTCGTTGCGCCCACGTACTGCATCGCCATCTGGCGCACCATCGCGATGCCGCGCTCGAACTCTTCCTGGGCGGCCTTGGCGCGGTTCTTGCGCCAGGGCTGGTCTTCGGACAGCTTCTCGAGCCAGTAATCCCCGATCGCGACGTGGGTGACCTCGTCCGCCATGTTGTAGTCGTGGCAGTGCGCGATCAGTGTCTCGCCGATCTTCTCCGCGAGCTGGCGGATCTCTTCGAAAGAGGTCAGCGCGAACCCTTCGAGCGCAACGTTGATGCGCGCGATCAGAATCGCGGGGTCGAGCTCTTCGGGCGGAATATCGGCGTTATCGCGGCCTGGGCCAAGGACGATGTCGGGGTACTCGCCGACGTAGGAGCCAACGTCTTCCAGCAGCTTCATGTTGAGGTGCGTGTGGCGCGATTCGTCGAACGTCTGGCGCGCGAAGGCCAGCGTCATGTGCCACGGCACGTCGTAGGCCTCGCTTTCGACGACGAAACGGCCGAAGAAGTCGATGCCGCGGAACTCGGCGCTGAGGACCGCCATGATCAGCGGAGCGAGGAAGCGCCGGTCGTGCCGCTCCATCTCGCGCAGGATGACCGGGTTGTAGTTCTGAATCCCGCCCAGCTTTTCGTTCAGTTGCCTGCGCTCCTCGTCGGTCAGGTCGAGCACACTGTGGTACGGCGGCTCGCGTCTGGATTCGCCGAGTTCAAGCCGGTCTCTGAGTGTCGCGCCCATAGCTTTGTTCCTCTTACATACTGAACGGTCAGTCACCTTGACGGCATGCGCTGTTAGTGCGATATTCTACTGCAATCTAACGTTCGCGTTAAGCTCGCCCAGGAGGACGCCCCATGAAATTCGGACTGTTCTACGAGCACCAACTGCCCAAGCCCCGCGACCAGGAGCAGTGGGACCCTGACGCCGAACACAAAATGATGAAGAACGCCCTCGACCAGCTCGAGCTGGCGGATTCGATCGGCTTCGACTATGTGTTCGAGGTCGAGCACCACTTCCTCGAGGAGTACTCGCACTCCTCGGCGCCGGAGATCTTTCTGGCGGCCGCCAGCCAGCGCACAAAGAACATGCGCCTCGGCCACGGCATCGTCCTGATGCCGCCGCGCTACAATCAGCCGGCCCGCGTCGCCGAGCGCATCTCCACCCTGGACCTCGTCTCGGACGGCCGCGTGGAGTTCGGCACCGGCGAATCAGCCTCCGAGATGGAGATGGGCGGCTTCGGCATCCAGCGCGAGGACAAGAAGCAGATGTGGGAAGAGGCCACGCGGGAGTGCGTCAAGATGATGACGAACACCCCCTACGCCGGCGTTGAGGGCGCGTTCTTCGGGATGCCGGAGCGCAACGTCGTCCCCAAGCCGCTGCAGAAGCCGCACCCACCGCTGTGGGTCGCGTCCTCCCGCCGGGAGACGACGATGGTCGGAGCGCGCCTGGGCATGGGTTCGCTCGGTTTTGCCTTCGAGACGCCGGACGAGATGCGGGAGCGCACGGAGCACTACTTCTCGCTCGTCCGCGAGGAGTGCTACCCGATCGGACAGGCGATCAACCCGGCTCTCGGCGTCGTCAACGTGCTCTCTTGCTTCGACACGGACGAAGAGGCGATCGACAAGGGGCTGGAGGGCGCGCAGTTCTTCGCCTACTCGCTGGCCTACTACTACAACCCGTTCACCGGCGGCAACCACAAGCCGGGCAAGACGAACATCTACCAGAAGTTCATCGACTCGTCACCGGACCAGCGCTGGGGCCCGTTCGGCGATGCCTTCCGCGGCTTCGGCGGCTTTGACGCCACGGGCAAGCCGGCGGCGGAAGAGCCGAAGGACGAGGTGACGCGCGCACTCTGGAGAGCGGCCCAGCGCGGCGGCTGCATCGGCTCGCCGGACTTCATCAAGGACACCCTGCGCCAGTTCGAGAACGCGCACCTGGACCTGATGATCTTCGTCGCCCAGTGCGGAGCGCGGAACCACGAAGACGTGATGGACTCGATCTACCGCACGGGCACGAAGGTGATCCCGGAGTTCAAGGAGCGCCACCCGGAGCACCAAAAGTGGCGCGCGCAACAGCTGGAGGGCGTTGAGTACCCGGTAAATTCATCGATTTAGCGACGCGAAACGGCATTACGACGCGTTTGTCGGGCCGGGGACTCCTAATCATTGATTCAAGAGGATCAAGCCCAAACGATTTATCGTGTCCTCGGCGAAATAAACGTCACCGTTAGAAGAGGTGTCGATGGCAACCACTCTCGTTCTCACGTCGAACACGTGGCTGCAGTCCCCTCCGTTGGGGCAGTTAGGGCCGGACCCGGGAAGCTGCCACATCGGCAGCGGGTAGGATTGGATACTCAGGTCTGTAAGTGAGACGCGCAGTATTGAATTGGAAGTTACGTCAGATATCCACACGGTTTGCCCGTCAGGGGCGATCGAGATTCTTGCATCTGGCCCCATCGTTGAGATGTAGGTGTCCAAGCCGGGAACATCGATAGGGTGCGCGCCTGAAGAATCAACGTACGCAATGTCCTGAGGATCCCAGCGAAGGGCGAGGATGCCGCTCTTGAATGGTGCCGCCGTTCGAACCTTGCCGTCGACCACCGTCAACTTCCCACTAGCCGTATCAAGCATTCCAATTTGAGAGTCGGGGCCATTCTGCGTGTCGGCCGTCCTGAGAAGCCAGATCAACTGGCCAGTAACCAGGAAATGATCGAAGTCAGCGAATTGTTCGGGTACGGAGATAACCTCAACGGCTTCGTCGCCCAGTGATACCCGCGTTATCCCAGGTTCACCAAATCGCGACACGTATGCATAACCTGCGTCGACATGCAGATCAACGACCGCTCCGACTCCCTGCTGCGAGGAGGCGGCATCTGTTTGTTTAGCAGGCAAGGTCAAAGTCGAGTAGGCTAACGTTTGGAGGTTGAATCGAATCAACTCCTGTCCCGCACCTATGACTAGCTCACCTTTGCCAGCCATTGCCAGCTCGGCGTTTGAAGGGACCGATTTCGTTGGAATTCGGTAGTGCTGAATCTCGGACTGAGGTTGCCCTTCGTTTAGCCAGAGTGATCCGTCCTCATCTATAGACGCCGCCCAAACGCGACCGGAATCATCGACGGTGATGTCCGTAGGACGCCCCTGAATAGGTCCGAGAAAGGCGGGGAATTGAATGGCGTCGCTACCAGAATCTAATAGCTTTAGATTGTTCCCCGCACCCGGATTGGCGGGAGTTGCCGGCTGTTCGGGAAGAACGGAATTGCCTCCGGCACGAGCTATCGCAAAAGCCAGGCCCCCTGCCAGTCCCACAACAGCACAGGCTGCCGCCAAGTACCAGTACAGGCGTTTCCCAAGCATTCTCGTCACCAAGTTGACCTGATGAAAAAGTTCTTGTAGTAACTGATCGGCACGTAAGTATAGCCTGAACGGGCCATCAAAGTCCCGCCAGACCGCGAGCGGGGTGCGGAAGCCGATCGCTTCGGAGGCCGGACGGTGTCGTAGAGCGTGCGATAGTGTTCGACGGCGGCGGCGAACATTCACCAAACCGCCGGAAACTTGGGGATATCCACTTGCCACGTTAGAGACCCCGAGTTATACTCGCCGCCAAGACTGCTAAGGGGGAGGGATATCGTGGTAGGAGTGTCGGGCTTTCCCAGGTGCCAGAAGTGCGATTTGGGGGATCTGGTTCCGCTCTCGGACTTTGGAAGCCAGGGGGCAGCGATCTATTACAAGGCGTGGGCCTGCACCAATCCGGCGTGCGGCTTCAACATCAAGATCCGCAACGGCGATCTCTACATCGACGAGCCGATCAGCAGCGGCGCCATGCACACGCCGCGCCTGCGAGCGTAGAACCCGCGCGATCTGACCCGGAACTGGGCCTTAACGGGCCTCTGCTGTTTTCCACATGCTATTTCGCCGCCGATGAGCGACAATCGGTAGCAGAATGTCGAAGCAGGAGACAGGACAGCGCTTCCAGCAACGGTAGGCCGATTCGGCCGTTGTCATACTGTGGCTGGAACGCAGAGGCGGATATTTCAGATCGCGGCAAGGACGGCGATCCTCGGCGTCTTACTCGCCTGCGCCGCGCTCCTCTCGCACACTCACCACGCCGCCTACGCGGCATCTGACTGCGCCGCGACGGGTAGCCCGCAAGGCCCCTTCAGCTTCGATACCTGGGAGGCCGGCGACTACAAGACCCGCTACGGCGGCACGATGGAGCTGGCCGCCAACAACCAGCTCTTCCCGGACGACCCAGCCTTCGCGCTGCCGCCGCTGGAGACGGGCGACCGCGCCGCCGGCTCCGGCACGACGACGGCGCCGTACATACCGCCCGTCATCCTGAAGGCGATCGCCTACATCGAAAGCGGCTGGGCCCAGGCCAGCTACGACCCGCTGGTCAAGTACGGCGAGACGGGGCCGGCTCTTGTTTCAGCTGATTGCGGCTACGGCCTGATGCAGGTGACGTCCGGCATGCAAAACATCTCCGGCATCCCCAGCCTGGCGCAGACCATGATCGGGTCGAACTACGCGTTCAACATAGCGCGGGGCGCCCAGATCCTCGCGCAAAAGTGGAACGACGGCCCGGAGTTGCGCCCGATCGCCGGCAACCGCGACCCCCGCGTGATCGAGAACTGGTACTTTGCGCTCTGGGCCTACAACGGATTCGCCTACCACAACCATCCGCTGAACCCGGGCTACGATCCGCAACGGCCGCCCTACGACTGCCAGCCGGACACGCCGCGCGACTACCCTTACCAGGAGCTGATCTTCGGCTGCATCGCGAACCCGCCGCTGCGTGACGGAGCGCCGTTGTGGTCGGCGCAGCCGGTGACCCTGCCCGACCTTAAGGACCCTGCGTTCTCGGGGCCGCTGGATCCGAGCAACTGGAATGCCTGCTCGTATCAGGCCGAGTGCGCGCCAATGGACATCCCAACGCCCGGGGGCGCCGGCCATACTGACCCGACCGTGCCTAGTATCGACAGCGCTACCCTGCTGGGACAACCGGCTATCGCTTCGACATCGTCAGTTGATGTGACGCCGGCGGGGACGACGGCGCAAGTCGAGGTCACAATCACCAACCCCGGGTCGGGGCTGGCGAGCTGGCGGGCGCTCGGCTCGACGCCCTGGATCAGCACCTCCCCGCTGGCGGGCATCTCCCTGGGCGCCGAACGCGGCGGCTACTCGACGCCGCTCACGGTGAGCATCAACGCATCGGGACTCCCGCCGGGCGACTATGTGGGCGACGTGATGGTCGAATCGACGGCGGCGGCTGGCGCCCCGCTCTCGATACCGGTCACCCTGCATGTGAGCACCCCTTCGAACTGCGACGGGCATTTGGACGCGGCCGACGCCTTGGCAGTGCTGCTGAAGGTGAGCGGCCTCGGCGGCTGCGTGGCAGATGTGCCCGACATGAACTGCGACGGTGTGGTCGATACCGCCGACGCGGAGCTCGTGCTGCAGTTCCTGGCCGGACTGTCCAGCGGGCCGACGCCATGTGGGTGACCGTAGGTCGCCCGTCCTTGCGTCAACGGCGGAGCAATGCCTAACATTCAGCAAACCGGACGATCAGGGACAAGACCCGTCCAGTAATCGCTATGGCTCGAGCCTATCCGCTACAACGCAAGCCCCTGCGCACGTCCGCCAACCCGCTGGCCGTCTTCGCCCAGCTGGCGAACTTCTGGCTCCGGCGAGACCTCCTCTGGCACATGACGGTACGGCACCTGCGCGGCCAGTACAAGCAGTCGGTGCTAGGTTACGCCTGGGCCTTCGTCAACCCGCTGAGCCAGATGCTGATCATGAGCTTCGTGTTCTCGCGCATCCTCCACGTTAGTTCCCAGAACAACGTGCCGTATCCGCTCTTTTTGTTCGTCGCGTTGGTGCCGTGGCTGTTCTTCGCGGCGGCGCTGTCCTCCGGCACGGACGCTGTCACCGGCGCCGTGTCCCTGGTAACGAAGGTGTATTTCCCGCGCGAGCTGCTGCCCACGGCGGCCGTTTTCACCAAACTCGTTGACCTCTTCTTCGGCTTCGTGATCCTGGCGATGTTGATGGTCTATTACGGCCGCCTGCCGGAGGCGACGATCTACTGGTTCCCGTTGCTTTTCGGGATCCACATGATCTTCGTGCTCGGGCTCACATTCCCGCTCGCCGCGCTCAACCTCTACTACCACGACGTGCGGTTCCTCGTCGGGGTGGTGCTCACGCTTTGGTTCTACCTGACACCGGTCCTCTACCCGCTGGACAACGGCACAATACCCTCGAAGTACCGTTGGGTCTTCGACATCAATCCAAACGCCGTTTTGATCGATGCGTACCGGCGCGTGATCTTGTACGGATCAGCCCCGGACTTCAAACGTGTGGCCCTTGGCGCGGTCATTGCCGTCGGGACATTCCTCATTGGTTACTACATCTTCAAGCGCATGGAGCCGGGGTTTGCGGACAGCATCTGACGGCCCGGAGATCGAGTTCCGGAACGTCTCCAAGAGCTTCCTGCTCCGGGACAGCCGAACTCTGCGCGAGCTCGCGACCTCGGTACTTTCGGGGCGCGGGCTTGGACACCAGTTCTTCGCGCTTAAGGACGTTAGCTTCTCCGTCCACCACGGCGAGACGCTGGGCATCATCGGGCGCAACGGCAGCGGCAAGAGCACCGCGCTCAAGCTCATGGCCGGCGTCACCGCACCGACCTCCGGGGAGGTCTACGTAGTCGGGCGCGTGTCTCCGCTGATCGAGCTCGGCGCCGGCTTCCACCCCGACCTCACCGGCCGCGAGAACGTGCACCTCAACGGCTCGATCCTCGGTATGTCCGGCCGCGAGGTCGAGGAGCAGTTCCAGTCGATCGTTGAGTTTGCGGAGCTGGCCGAGTTCATCGACACGCCAGTGAAACGTTACTCGTCCGGGATGTACGGACGGTTAGGCTTCGCGGTGGCGGTGCACAGCAATCCGGACCTGCTGCTGGTGGACGAGGTGCTGGCCGTAGGCGATATGTTCTTCCAACAGAAGTGCCTGGCCAAGATGCGAGACTTCCAGGCCGCGGGCATCACGATAGTCCTGGTGTCACATGGGCCAGCGCTCGTTGAGGAGTTCTGCGACCGGGCAATCTGGCTGGACCACGGTCGCTTGATGGCGGACGGCCCTGCCGAGGATGTCGTGGCGGAATACCTAGAGCGCGTGCCTCACCTGCAACATGCGTGACGCTGTAATAATCACGGGGTAGCAAACATGAGAAACAGACTGGGACGGCTGATCAAACGGCGAACGGCGCCCACCTCCCCGCTTGACGTGCTTGTACGTCCTAGCGGGAATCGGGATATCTACGTCGTCTCCGGGGGCGCCAAGCGGCGAATACCTTCGATGGACGCGTTCAAGGCGCTCGGATATGACCTCAAGCGCGTCCGTGTAGTGCCGGCGCACGTGCTTGCGGGAATACCCGATGCGGGGGAAGGGAATGGTCAGGCGGGCGGCCAGAATCTCGTCGCCGATCCGTACGTTCAGTTCACAAGGGTAACTCCGTCTTCTCCTTTGCAGAGCGCGGAAGTGACTGATGTACTCTACAGTCGCCTGTCCGATAGCGACGTAGATCGGGTAAAGTCATCCCTGGATGAGTCCCAGGCTGCCGCGCTCCACGGCGCTAGCGTGCGGGACCAGAAGCGGTCCATCATTTCGTTTGCCGTTCACTACGGGTTGACCGACGTTTTGGGCAAAGTGGGCTTGAACGCCGCAATTCCACCAGACGATATTCACGCAATGAGCAGGGGTGTGCTCGCCATCGCCGGAGGCTGCCTGTATGGAGATCTTGTGCTCGATGCGATGGGTTTGGATACGTCGGTTCTACGAGCCGGAGCGAAATTACTTGACTTCGGATGCTCTTCCGGGAGGGTGGTACGCGTGCTAGCGGCCGCCTATCCGGACTCGGGGTGGTACGGCTGCGACCCAAATCAGGACACCATCCGTTGGGACCGCGAGAACCTTCCGGGTATGCAATTCGCCGTGAGCAGCGGTGATCCACCGTTAGCGATGTATTCGGACGGAATGTTCGACGTCGTGTTCGCAATCTCAATCTGGTCGCACTTCGCGGAGAACGCCGCTGTGCGCTGGCTGAACGAGATGCATCGCCTGGTGCGCCCCGGCGGTCTTCTCATCATTACAACTCATGGCTACCGGTCGATCGCATACCTCGCCGAAAATCGGCTCCACGATCCCTTGACCCTCGCTGAGATCCGCGATTCGTTGTATTCGCGCGGTTTCTGCTTCGCGCCTATCTTCGGGAAGGCGGGCGACTGGGGATACGTCCACCAGGAATGGGGCGAGGCATTCCTATCGCCGGAGTGGCTGCTTGCGCATGTCCATCCGGCCTGGACAGTTACGAAGTTCGAAATCGGTAGGGTCGAGAACAACCAGGACATCTACACGCTCCAGCGCGTATAGCCTCGCGATCGGCGAGGCTAACGTTTCGTGGCTTTTTCCCGCGCCTTCGCCTCCAGCGAGATCGTGCGCACCACCCGCTTCGGCAGCTTCTCTTCGCGCGCGGCGAGATAACCGGCGAAGCGGCGCAGGAAATCGACCGCGAAGGCGTAGGTGATCCACTTCGCCTTCGCCGGGCGCGAGTACGGCTCGCTCCTGATGTAGCCGGTGTCTATTACTCCCGCTCGGAGTGCGCCGACGACGACGCGGAAGATGCTGCCCTCCTGCCGATAACCGATCGCGTGGCGCATCCCGGCGTACTCGTCGAACTGTCGGCGGAAGTACTTGAGCGGCGGGTAGCTGTGCGAGTGATAGACGGCGGCGCGCGGCTCGTAGACCTTTGCGTAGCCGGCGTGCAGGATGTCCCTCCCGAACGCCTGGTCCTCCGCGTAGCTCAGCGGCTGGTAGGGGATGCTCTCCCACACGCTCTTACGCAGGCACGAGTTGGCGTCTGAGTAGAAGCCGATGATCCCCTCGTTTGCCTGGTACTCCGCCTCGCCTTCCGGTCCCGGCGCGACCGTGCGGACGGTAGGCCGGTCAGGAGGCCCCATCATCTTGAAGAACCCCTCGATGTCGCGCTTCGTGATCGGGTCGCAGCCCGGGCGCGGGATGTGCCTCCCGTAGACCGCTGCGACGTTAGGGTCGATCGCGAAGGCGTCGACGAGGTGCTGCAGCCACGACGTGTCCGCAGGCGTCGCGCTCTGTGTGATATACGCGACGTATTCGCCCTGCGCCATGTTCGCCCCGAGGTTGCGCGTCCCGCCGTGGTTGAACTCTGAGTTGGGTATCTGGTGCAACCTCACGGCATGCCGTCGAACGATCTCTAGCGTGCGGTCCGTCGATCCGGAGTCGATGACGATCGTCTCGAAGGGGAAGGTCGTCTCTTGCTCGGCGATGGCGTCCAACAGTTCTTCGAGGTACTGTTCGCCGTTGAACGTCAGGAGAACGATCGATGCCGCAGGGAGCGTCATACGTGGGACTTCGCGCCGGCCGCCTCGAGCAGGATCCGCTCGACCGTCGCGAACTGCTCCTCCCACGAATACTGCCGCGCGAGGGTGACGAGCCGGTCGCGGTCCTCGATCTTGATCGCCTGCTCGAGCGCGTCCGCCAGTTGCGACGGCGAAGGTATTGCATAGATCGCGGAGTCTGGCGGCAGCGCCAGCTCGTTGTTCGCGCCAACGTTCGTGACGACCGGGCAGCCCGCCGACATGATCTCCAGCGGCAGTAGTGAGCAGTTCGTCAGCGAGATCACGAGTGCGGCCCCGCACTGGTTGTACAGGTCGTTCAGCCGGTCCTCCGAGAGGTAGCCGCGGTTGTTGAACGGGAACTTCCAGCTGCCGTGCGGAAGCTCCCCGCCCGCCAGCACGATTTCGTACTCCGGGTGACGCGAATGGAAGATGTCCAGCGCCTGCATCCCCAACTCGAACCCGCGTCGAGGCGTGGCGGGCCGAGCATAGTAAAAGACCTTGTTGCGCTTTCGGTATGGCTTCGGGAAGTAGATGGCCGGATCGACCGCCAGGTTGAAGGCGTGGCACGTCATCCCGTAGTCCGCCGAGAGCTTGTACGCCAGCCAGCGCCCCGCCGTCACGCCTGTGAACCCGAAGCGGTAAGTGTTCTCGGCGAGTACGGCCTCCGTGCCCAGCGCTGAGAAGTTCGGCTCGAAGTCCTGCACGAAGTAGAACTTGCGTCCGGTGCCGGCGTGCTTGAGCAGAGGGTACGCCGTATGCCAGGAGCTCGCCAGCACGATGTCGGCGTCCTGCATGTGCTCGAAGTCGAGCCCGACCTCCTTCAGATCGACGCCGAACAGGCGCTTCGCCTCCTGCCTCAACTCGTCTTCCTTCGCCCTGCGGGGCCGCCCGATCGGCATCTCGTACAGCCTCTGCTTCAAGCCCTGCTTCTCCAGGTGCTCGTAGAAGCGGAAGATCGTGCGCAAGCCACCGCCTTCGCCCACCGTCGGCACCAGCCAGTTGACGACGATCGGCTCGCCGGCGCGCCTCAGGCGGGGACGGCCCGGCGACGGCGTCCCGTCCCACGGGATGGCGAGCGCGTACTTCACCGGGTCGGCGATGCCGCTGCGCGGCGTGCGCAGGCGGCGGATGCCCTTGTTCACCACCCCGACTGTGCCGTAGCGATTGCGCGCCCGTGCGCCACGTTGCGCTGTCTGTATCACACGGCGGGGCGCCTTCCCGGCAGCGCGGACCGTCTTCATGCCGACACGGTAGGGAATTCCACGCATCGAGCCGGGCGGGAAGAGCCAGTTCGTCATGCGGCGGTAGCGCTGGAGCAGGCGGTAGCCCGTCGAGCCGTGAATAGCGATCAACTGGTGTGTCAGGTCGTCGATCATTTGCTGGCGTTCAGCGAGTGCGTCGTCCTGGTCGCGAAGCATTGTGCCCTGGCGCTCCAGCGTGCGGTTCTGTTCGTCGATCTGCTTCTGCAGGCGGGCGTCCTCCTTCTTCAGGTGGGCGATCTCCTCCTTCGCCTCCGCGTCCCGGCGCGCGATCTCGGCCTTAGCTTCATCCACAGCGCGCACATAACTCTCGACTTCCGCCGGCGTTGTCAACGTGAGTTGCAGGTTCACTTTGGGCAGCGGGGCGTTCGAGGCGAGCGCGACCATGTACACGCTCTCTCGCGGCTCTCGCGGCACCGTCTTGTACAGGTCCGTGCCGCCGTTGAGACCGATGTCCTTGCCGGTCATCGTCTCCGCGTCGAAGAGAGCGCTGGCCAGCCAGTTCTCCTGCGAGAGCACCTGCACGTACTTGAAGCTGGAGCTGAGGCTCTGCAGGAACTCCCCGTACGTGAGCTCGTGCGTGTGAAACGGGTTGCCCTCCAGGTATACGCCCTTGTTCGGCGTTGAGATGACGCTGAGGCCGTCCTCCTTCAGCACGCGGCGCAACTCGGCCAGCATGTGGTTCGGCTCCGGTACGTGCTCGAGAGTCTCGAACGAAACGACGACGTCGAACGAGCGGTCGCCGAGCGGCAGCCGTACGGCATCGCCGAGCACATAGTCAGGATGACCTCCGCAGTGCTCGGATAACGAGTACGCCACGGCGTCCCGGGCGCAGTCGACGCCGATGACCTCGCTGGCGCCGGCCTGCTTCAGGAGCTCAGAGCCGTAGCCGGTGCCACTGGCCACGTCCAGCACGTGCTTACCGGCAACGAACTGGGCGGCGAACCTGTAGCGGGAGATGTGTTCGGCGTAGATCAGCGTCCCGAAGTGGTAGGCGGGGATCATGCGTTCCCCGTCGTCAACGAGTTCAGGCATGTGTGTATTTTGCACGGCCCGGCCTCGGCAACGCCAGTGTAATTGTGACTTGACGCCCATCTGACCCGATGCGAGGATTGGAGCAATTTCTTGATGCCGCTTGCCGCTTGTTCCAATGCAATCTGATAAGAGTGCGCCGCCGGTAGGCCGACCGCTCCAGCAACCCAAGTCCCGTCCCAACCTCCGTCAGACAGCTGTCCTATGGGCGCCCCTGTCGCTCGTCGTCACGGTTTTCGCCGCTATCGCTTTCGCCTATAGCGTTCGCGTGCCACTCTACGAAGCGCCAGACGAACCGGCACACGTTGCCTACGTGGAATCGATAGCCTTCGACCACAAACTTCCCGCGGCAAGAGCGACCTACGAAGCCCAACACCCGCCGCTCTACTACGCCGTCGAAGCGGTTGTTATACGGGCGCTCGGTTTGCCGTACGCACCGTCGCGGGCGACGAATCCAGCCTGGGAGAACGCGACTGTGACACTGGAGAACGTTCCGCACTTCGAACACCCCGACGAAGCCTTCCCGTGGCCACGAAATGTCTGGACGATTCAGGTGATGCGGGCTGTCACCATACTATTCGGAGTGGCGCTCGTGATCCTGACCTATTTCACGGCTGAAATGCTGTTCCCGGGCCGCCGTCTGCTTGCGCTGAGCGCGACGGCCACGGCGGGTTGGGTGCCGCAGTTCGCGTTCATCTCCGGTACCGTCAACAACGATGTCCCGGCCGCGGCGTTCGGGGCGCTTGCCATTTACGCCGGACTTCGCTACTTCAAAAATAGCGAGCCGCTGTATCTTATCCTCTCAGCCGTCGCAGTGGGACTTGCAGCGCTTACAAAATCGACAGCCGCAATCACGGGTGTGGTGCCGCTGGCGGCGGTCATCTTGACCGGCACAAGCTGGCGCGATCGCGTGCGCGGCGCTACGATCGCTTGCCTCATTCCGGCGTTCATCGCGGGCTGGTTCTATGTCCGAAGCTTCGCGATGTGGGGCAACCTGATCTCCTCGGACGACTTTGGCGTAATTCTACATCCACACGGACTCACGGATCCGCTATACCGGACCATCTTCTACGACACGCTGTTCGACTCGTACTGGTTTACCGGTGGCTGGGCCAACATTCACTTCCTGCCGCTAACTTATCGGTTGCTCGCTATATTCCCGGCCCTGGCTGCTGGCGGCGTAATCGTCGGGTTGAGGCGCTCTCCGCTCGACAGAGTGCAGCGCTTCGGGCTCTGCGCCTTTGTCGTCTTGCTGGTGATAGCTATCCTTGGCGTCATCGAGTACTCCGTTATGCAAGACTATGGCCCGCAAGGACGGTACCTTTTCGGAGTGCAGTCGGCGATCGCTATCTTGCTCACGTACGGAATCGGAACCGTTTTCTCAAGAGACGGCGAAACGGATCATGCGGCGATGCTCATATTGCCCGCCGTCCTGCTCGTGATGAACGCCTGGGTGTTCCTCGTAAAACTGCCTGCCGTGTACGGCTAACGCTACACAACTTGACTCGAAACAGCGCGCGGGCAACACTAAGCTCAGATTGCTCAGCAGCCCACGCGCGCTGCCTGAAAGAGGTTGTGTGAGGCGGCCAAGCGCCGATGATGTCTGATTTAGTTCCGTCCGTAACAGCGATTATCCTCAACTGGAACGGCCTCGCGGATACGCGCGAGTGCCTGCAGAGCCTGCGCGCGGCGCCCCACCCGGAGAACCGCATCGTCGTCGTCGATAACGGGTCGCGGGAGGACGAGGCCTCAGCGCTGCAAGAGGAGTTCGGTGACCTGATCGAGATCATCCGGCTACCGGAGAACCGCGGATTCGCGGGCGGTGCCAACGCCGGCATCAGGTGGGCGCTGGAGCTCGGCAGCGAGTACATCTTGCTGCTGAACAACGACACCGTCGTCGATCCGGCGTTCCTGACGCAGCTCATCGAGGGCGTGCGCCACCTGCCGAAGCTGGCAGCGGCCTGCCCCAGAACGTACTTCTACGGCGAGCCACGCACGATCTACTCGACTGGGGGCTCGGTCAGCCTCTGGCGCGGCGTCGCCACGCAGGTCGGCCGCGGCGAGAAGGACGAGGGGCAGTACGATAAGCGGGCGCGCCGGGATTACGCGGACGGCGTCTGCATGCTGATCCCGGCCGCGGCGCTGCGCCAGGTCGGTCTGCTGGACGAAGAGTACTTCGCCTACTGGGAAGAGACCGATTGGTGCGTCCGCGCCCGCGAAGCCGGCCTGCGCTGCTACTACGTCCCGCAGTCGCGGATCTGGCACAAGGCCGCGCGCTCGCAAATGCCCGACGCCAGGTTCCATTACCTGTACCGCCGCAACGCTCTGCTCTTCGTGCGCAAGCGCGGCAGCGGCCTGCAACTGGCCACCGCTATCGCGATGCAGGCGTTTGTCTACGCGCCGCTGTACTTCATCAAGAACCCGACCAAGATCGCGCGCGCGGCCGCCGAAGTTCGAGCGCTTTTCTGGCACGCGCGCAACCAGCCAAAAGAGCGGCCGTTAGTTTAATCGATGGCCACCACTGCGACGACTACCAAGCGAACTACGGGCAAGTCTCCGGCCGGCGGACGTGACGGCGCGTTGAAGGGGCTCGTCCTCAGCGGCGGCAAGGGCAGCCGCCTGCGCCCCTTCACCTACACCAACGCCAAGCAACTCGTGCCGCTGGCCAACAAGCCGGTCATCTTCTACACGATCGAGCAGCTTGTCGAAAGCGGCATCACGGACATCGGCATCGTCGTCGGCGACACCGGCGAGCAGGTGAAGGCCGCCGTCGGCGACGGGGCGCAGTTTGGGTGCCGCATCACGTACATCCAGCAGGACGCGCCGCTCGGCATCGCGCATGGCGTGTCCATCGCGCGGGAGTTCCTGGGCGACTCGCGGTTCGTGCTGTACCTCGGGGACAACTTCCTGATGGGCGGCATCCAGTCCTACGTCGAACGCTTCGCGGCCAACAACTGCGCCTCGCAGATCCTCCTGCACCCGGTCGCCAACCCGGAGGCGTTCGGCATCGCCGAGATGGCGGACGGGCGCGTGACCCGCATCGTCGAAAAGCCGAAGGAGCCGAAGAGCAACCTCGCCGTCGTCGGCATCTACATGTTCGGGCCTGCCGTGCACGATGTAATCGCGCACCTCACGCCGTCCTGGCGCAACGAGCTCGAGATCACGGACGCCATCCAGGGACTGATCGACGGCGGCCTGCGCGTCGACGCTGAGGTGCTGGACCGCTACTGGATCGACACCGGCAAGATGGACGACATGCTGAACGCCAACCGCATGGTGCTGCGCGAGCTCAAACCCCGCTGCGACGGCACGATCGACGAGAAGACGCGAGTGCACGAGCCCGTCGTGATCGAAGCAGGCGCTGTCGTCGAGGATAGCGTGCTGCGCGGGCCGCTGATCATCGGTCGCGACACACAGGTCATCGGGTCATACATCGGGCCGAACACAGCGATCGACGCGCGCTGCCGCGTCAAGGGTTGCCGCATCGAAGACAGCATGATTATGGAGGACACCCGCCTAGAAGACCTGCACTGGCCGATCGTCAAAAGCATGATCGGCCGCAACGTTGAGCTGCAGGGCGGCGCCAGCGCCAACGGCAGCTACAGCCTGACCCTCGGCGACCACAGCCGGATCGAGATGCCGGATGGCTAGTGTCGCTCTGATCCGCGGCCCAAGAGTCTGTCGTGGCAACGCCGCATGTCCTGTCGCGACCAACCGCGACTCTCTACAGACTCCAGCGTTCGCACAGAGCCCCACGGGGTGGCTCGTAGCACCAACGTCAGAATTGGGGACAGACCCTTCGTTCCTCAGGGGGACAGGCCGCCGGCGGTGAGCACTTACCTAGTCACAGGCGGCTGTGGGTTCATCGGCTCTAACTTCATCTTGCGGCTGCTTGCCACCCGGCCCGATGCCCGCGTCACAAACCTGGACAAGCTGACGTACGCCGGTAACCCGGACAACCTGCGCGAGGTGGAGGACGACCCGTGGTACACCTTCGTGCCGGGCGACATTTGCGACTCGCAGGTCGTCGGCCCGTTGATGGCGGAGGCTGACTACGTCGTGCACTTCGCGGCGGAGACGCACGTCGACCGCTCACTGATGGAGCCAGGGTCGTTCATTGAGACGGACGTCTTTGGCACGTACACGCTGCTGGAGACCGCACGCCAGAACCCGCGGCTGCAGCGCTTCCTCCACGTCTCGACGGACGAGGTTTACGGCGAGGTGCTTGCCACCGACTCGCCGTCGCTGGAAGTTGATCTGTTCAGGCCGCGCAGTCCGTATTCGGCGAGCAAGGCCGGCGGCGAGATGCAGTGCCGCGCCTACGTCGAGACGTACGGCCTGCCCGTCGTGGTGGCCAGGCCGGCGAACAACGTCGGGCCGCGGCAGCACGTCGAGAAGTTCGTCCCGCTTTGCGCCACGAATGCTCTGCAAGACCTGCCGCTGCCGATCTACGGCGACGGCCAGCAGACCCGCGACCGTCTGTTCGTCGAAGACCATTGCGAGGCGCTGGACCTGCTGCTCCACGAAGGCGTCCCGGGCGAGGCGTACAACATCGGCGCGGGAAACCAGCGGCCGAACCTGGAGGTGGCGGAGCTGATCCTGGACTTGCTGGAGAAGCCGCGCAGCCTGATCCGCTTCGTCGAAGACAGGGCCGGGCATGACCGCGGCTACTACATGGACTCGGCGAAGATCAAGCGCCTGGGCTGGGAGCCGCGCCACGACCTGAAGGCGTCGATGGAGAAGACGGTGGAGTGGTACCTGCAGAACCGCTGGTGGTGGGAGAAGGTGCGCGGAGCCTACCGCTTCCAGGAGTACTACGAGCAGCAGTACGGACGCCGCCTCGCCACGGCGAAGCCCTACGCCGGAGCCCCATGATCGACCAAGTCAGCGAAGAGCCCGCCAAGCGGCTCACGACGTTCGATCACGCCGGGCAAGAGAACGGCTTCCTAATCGAGATGTTCAAGGACAGCGACAAGACCGTCGTCTACCTCTCAGCCGCGAGCCCAAGCGCCTTCAAGGGCTACCACCTCCACCGTATTCGCGCCGCCCGCTACGTCTGCCTGAAGGGCCGCATGCGCATCATCCTCTACCGCCGCGAGGGCGAGAAGTGGGTCCGCGAGGAGCACATCCTCGACGCCAGCGAGCCGAAGCGCCTGCTCATCCCGAAGAACGTCGCGACCGGCCTCCAGAACATCGGCGACGAAGACGGCTGGCTCGTGAACTACCCCGACCCCCCGTACGACCCGTCCCTCCAAGATGAGCAAGTCGAATACACGCAGGAAGAGCTGGAACGCGGAGTCGTCAAGTAGACTGGGAACAGCCCCAGTTAACATTCTCGTTGTGTCTTCGGGGTGCCTGACCGGCGTTCCCTGCGATAATGTGCGAAAGATGAAGACAATCCTGATCACCGGCGCTAGTGGCCAACTAGGCTTGGCGCTACATAAGGCGCTCTTCATGGAATACGTCGTCAAACTGGACCACTCTCAGCTCGACGTCACCGACGGAGAGCGGGCGGGCCTCTTCGTCGCGACCGAGCTCGCAGAGGTTGTCATCAACTGTGCCGCCCTGACCGACACCAGTGCCTGCGAGAGCGACCCCGAGAAGGCGATGCTGGTGAACGCGACCGGCGCACGGAATATCGCCAGCGCCTGCAGCGACATGGGCGCGACGATGGTGCAGATCAGCACGAACGAAGTCTTCGATGGCGAGAAACGTTTGTTGTACGACGAAGACGACGCGCCTAACCCGATCAACGCGTACGGCCGCTCCAAGCTCGCTGGCGAAGAGGCTGTGCGGGGGACAATAACGGAGCACTTCATCGTCCGCACGAGTTGGCTGTATGGCCCCGGGCGCGCCAGCTTTCCCGAGAAGATCGTGAAGGCAGCCCGCGAGCAGGGCAGTTTGCGGCTGGTGACGGACGAGGTCGCCTCGCCGACATGGACGACGGATCTCGCCGAGGCGATTGCGCGCCTGATCGAGACGGACGCCTACGGAACGTATCACCTGACGAACGCCGGCGCCTGTTCTCGCAAGGAATGGGCGGAGGAAGTCCTGCGTCTCGCGGGCTTCGACGTGCCGCTGGAGGCGACGACGCAGGCCGAGTTCGGCGCGCCGGTGCGGAAGCCGGTCAACTCCACGCTTGCGAACAACCGCGCCGCCGCGCTCGGTATCACGCTGAGGCCCTGGCAGGAGGCGCTACGAGACCACATACGCATCTGGGTAGGGGCCAACGCATGAGTAGCCGCGACGAAGAGGTCTTCCGCCTGCTCGCAGCGTCCGCCGGCGCGGAGGCACGACGCGCCCCGCCGAAGGCATCCCCGGGCAACGGCCGCGGCAAGAAGGCTCCCTCCGACGCAACGGACGAGACGCGCGCGCGTGCTGACAGCCAACCGCCCGAGCCGCCAGCCAAACGCTACCCGGACATCCCCTCGCAGGTGGAGACCGGGTCGACGCCGCCGGCCAAACGCTGGCTGGACCTGGGCGTGGCCGGACTGATGATCGGCGTCCTGTGGCCGGTCTTTGGGCTCGCCGCGCTTCTGATCAAGCTGGAGTCGACCGGACCCGTGATGATCAAGCAAAAGCGCGTCGGGCTGGACGGTAAGACGTTCTACTTCTACAAGTTCCGCAGTATGCACGACCGCAAGAGGGCCGACGACCTTCCTGAGCGGCTCCCCACGGGCGACCTCAAGAAGCGACTGCTCAGCCCGCGCGGCCGCCCGCTCAACGCCACCGCAGTCGGCTGGACGCTGCGCAAGACCACTGTCGACGAGCTGCCGCAGTTGCTCAACGTCGTCCGCGGTGAGATGAGCCTGGTCGGACCGCGGCCTGACATCCCGGAGATCGTCGACCACTGGCCGCCGGAGTTCCGCCAGCGGCACCAGGTGAAGCCGGGCATGACCGGGCTGGCCCAGGTCAACGGCCGCTCAGACCTGACCCATTACGAGAAAGTGAAGTACGATCTGCGATATGTCAGACACCATCCGATCACTCGTGACCTCCGGATCCTTCTGAAGACCATTGGCCTCGTCATCAGCAAGAAGGGGGCGCGCTAAACTGTCCGCGCGCCCATCGCGCGGCCACCGTCCCGCGGAGGCGACGACACGGCTGCGCATCCTCTTCCTCGCTTCGCAGTTTCCCTTCCCGGCCGACAACGGCGGCGCGATCAAGACGCTCAGCGTGCTCGATCACCTGCGCCAGCGCCACGAAGTACGTCTCATCTGCTTCCGCCGTTCAACACCGACTCAGGCACAAGACGCCTGGGCGAAAGCCTTCGGCGACGTCCGCACGGTCGCGCTGGACCGCGGCCGCAGCGCCCTCACACTCGTCCGCAGCTACCTCTCCCGCGTGCCGTTGAGCATCGAACGCAACCGCAGCAGCGAGATGCGAAAGCTGGCGGCCGAAAGTGTGCGGGAGTGGGCGCCGGACGCTGTCTTTGTCGACGGCTGGCTAATGGCTCAGTACGTCCCGGACAGTTACACGGGCCGGCGCATCCTGCACGAGCACAACGCCGAGTACGAGCTCTGGGAGCGCCAGGCCAAGCTCGAATCCGGCGCCCGCAAGCCGCTGGCGGCACGAGAAGCCGAGCGAGTTAAACGCTACGAGCTGGCATTGCTCGACGGGTTCGATGTCATCTTCGCCGTCTCCGAGGAAGACCGGCGAACGCTGCGCTGCCTCGGCGGCGACGCGAACAAGATCCGCATCCTGGCGAACATCCCGGACCGGACGCTGCTGGATGCCCCCGCCCCTGCCTTCGAGCGGACGCAGCCGCTGGTCCTGTACCTGGCGACACTCAGCTGGCAGCCGAACATCGAAGGCGTGGAGCGCTTCGTCTCGTCGGTCTTCCCGCTGGTGCACAAGCAATCGCCGGAAGCGCGCCTGGTCGTCGCCGGACGGGGCGCCTCGCCCTCCCTGCGGCAGCGAGTCAAGGCCACGGAAGGCGCAGAGTTCGCCGGCGAGGTGGACAACCCCGAGGCGCTGTACGAGTCCGCACGCGTCTTCGTCGATGCCACGCAAAGCGGCGGCGGCACGCGGCTGAAGGTGTTGAACGCGCTCGCGCGGGGCATCCCGGTCGTCGCCAGCGGCCTCGCGGCGCAGGGCCTGGACATCGTTGCGGGCGAGCACGTCCTCGTCGCCCGCAACGAGCACGCGATGGCCGAAGCGATCGTCTCGCTGCTGCACGACCCCGCACGCTGGAAGATCCTCAGCCAGAACGGCCGCGCGCTGATCCGCTCCCGCTATGTGTCCGAAGTGGCGTTCCGTGCGCTCGACGAGGTGCTGGCGCAAACGCCGGCAAGACCGTGATGGACGGGCGCGACACCGTCAACGTGCTCGGGCTGCGCTTCGACCGCTTGACGCGGGCGCAGGCGGCGGAGGCCGTCGTCCGGCTGGCGACGTCCGGCGACAAGCACTACGTCGTCAAGCCGTACTCCGAGTTCATGCCGCGCGCCCACTCCGACGCCCGCATCCGCGAGATGCTGAATGGCGCATCGCTGTGCCTGGCGGACGGTGTGGGCGTGCTCTGGGCGGCGCACTACCTCTCCCTGCGCGGAGGCAGGCTTCGGGCACTCGGGCAACTGCCGCTCTCGCTGGGGGCGCTCACGCTCAATGCGCGTGCGCTGCGTCGGCCGCTCACCGAGGCGATGCACGGCGTCGACTTCACGTGGGAGATGCTGACGGCGATCGAGCGGGCGGGGCTCAGCGTCTATCTGCTCGGCGGCCCGGCGGACGAAGTCCTAGGCGCAACGGCCAATATCGCCGAGCGCCTGCCCGGCCTGCGAATTGCCGGCGCGCACCCGGGCCACTTCGCCCGAGGAGAGAACGCAACTGTCGTCCGACAAATTGACGCGGCGACACCGGACGTCCTCCTCGTCGCGATGGGCTTCCCCAAGCAGGAGCGCTGGATCACGGAGAATCTGCCAGCGCTGGCCGTTAAGATCGCCGTCGCTGAGGGTGGTTCGTTCTCGTTCATGTCCGGAGCCGTCTCCCGCGCCCCTGTCTGGATGCGCCGCGCCGGGATCGAGTGGTTGTATCGCCTCCTGCGGCAGCCCTGGCGCCTGCGACGGCAACTCGCTCTACCCGTCTTCGTTTGGCTAGTCGTTCGAGAGCGGCTGGGGAGTGCGAGTTAAAGCCCGAGAAGATTGGTATCAAACTCGTTGTCCACGCCGCCGTTTCCCCGGATCCGTCGCAAGATACGCAAGTAGTGGCTGCGGTCGCTGGGCCGCCAGATCAACGCCTCGCGGATACTCCCGCCGGAAACGGTCCGGTACCAGTACAGCGTAGCGATCAGCGCGCAGACATAAGCGACCGAGGACATCGCAGCCGCGCCGTTGACGCGGAAGAGCGGGATGATGATCAGGTCGAGCAGCACGTCCAGGCCGAGCGCGATCACAGTGGCGTAGGTGTTATAGATCACGCGGCCCTGGCTAAACAGATAGCTCCCCAGCACCCGCGTCGCGCTGGCCGCGACGATGCCCGGCATCAGCAGGATCAGCGGCAAGAGAGCATCCGGATAGTACTGCGACCCGAAGAGCACCCGGATGGCGACCGGCGAGACGACGACGAGGCCAAGGCCGGCCACCAAGCTCACAAAGAGCGTGTTCCGGCAGACCAGCGGCGTTACCTCCTGCGCGCCCTCTTTGCTCATCGCGGTCAGGCGTGGCAGCATCACCAGCGAGACGGCAGAGGAGATCCACCAGACGCTCTCACTGAGTCCGACGGCCACTGTGTAGTGGCCAACGCCGGCGCGCGAGACGAACGCGGCCACGAGGAACTGGTCGACTCGATAGTTGAAAAGCGCAGCCATGTTCGCCATCTGGCCTTGCACGCCGTATCGCAGCTGCTCCTTGAGCGCTTCTCGGCGCGGCACGAGGACGGTGCCCAGATCGATGTTGCGAAGGCCGATCAAAACCAGGCAGATAAGGTCCGCCGCCACGAACGACGCTGTCCAGGCCGCCACCGCGCTGCCCACAGTGAGGTTGCCCATCGCATCGAGGATGGCCACCGCGACGAAGGCGCCGCCCCCCTGCGCGATGGCCAGCGTCTGCAGGGCGGTGAAGCGGCTCGCTCCGTGCAGGAACGAGGTCAGGATCGTGTACGCGACAACAGCCGGCAGCGCGACGCCCCAGAGCCAGTAAGCATCGCCCGTAATGAACAGGTCGCGCCCGTACAGCAGCGCCCAAGCGCCCACGACCACCCAGCCCAAGATCGCCGTCCAGATGATGATCGCCAGGCTGTTCGAAAGCAGAACTCGGTAAGCGTAGGCGCCCTTGTTCAGGAAGTAGATGTTGCCGAGGCCGATGCCGAGGTTCGCTACGCCGCCCGCGACCAGGATGGCGACGTAAAACAGGGCGTACGTGCCGAGATCAGAGTCGCCGAGGCCTCGGGCGAGGACGACTCGCAGAAGAAAAGCGAAACCGTAGATGCCAATCTGCGAAAGAAAGACGACGTTGACGTTAAAGAGGAAGCCGCCACGGCGTTCTAAGTCAGGCTGCATGCGGTGTCGGCGCGCGCTCGAATGGCACTTTCAGGCGCAGTGTAACACCGGCCACAGACCTCGACACCTTCGCGCAGCGTTTGCTAACATACGCAAGGCCGCCGGTACGTCCGGCGTCTTCCCGTCTCCGGTTCGGGGTGTAGCTCAGCTAGGTAGAGCGCACGGTTCGGGACCGTGAGGTCCGCGGTTCGAATCCGCGCACCCCGACCATCTTCCCTCAGTCCAGCCAATCGTGCGTCCGCGTCAACCGGCGCGCCCGCACTTCGTACCTCGCACAGACGTCCGCGCGACTTTTCCCCAAAATCGCTGCGATTTTGTGGATACCGGAGACCTCTTCTGAAATAGCGGTTTTCTACACGGACCTCGCGTGTTGCAATCCAGTAACAACGCCTGATCGTAGTCGTCTTACTGTAGCAGTCACGTGAACCTTTGCGATAAACAGCACGTTGTAACGAGATGGACTCCGATTACCTCTTGCAGTTGTTGAATCACCCGACGTAGAATTCGGCGACCTGAGGATAGTAAACGAGAGCTGAGAAAGGCGAAAAATGGTCTTCCAGGCAGAAGATAGAACCAAGGCGAAGAGGCACCAGTCCGACGCCGCCATCCAGATGGCGCTACAGGGTAAGTGGACCGAGGCCGTCCAGGTCAACAAGCATATCCTGAGCGACTTCCCCACCGACGTCGACGCCTGCAACCGGCTGGGCAAGGCGCAGACCGAGCTCGGCCGCTACAACGACGCTAAGAAGTCGTACATGAAGGCGCTGGAAATCGACCCGCTTAACTCAATCGCACAGAAGAACCTGGCCCGCCTGGCGTCGCTGGGCAAAGCTGCGCCCGCACGGCCCGCCGGCCAGAAGCTGTCCCCCCAGATGTTCATCGAAGAGACTGGTAAGACCGGCATCACCATGCTGATGCGGCCGGACATGGAGATCGCCGCCCGCATGACCGCCGGCGACCAGGTAGAGCTGGACAGCAAGAAAGGCACGCTTACCGTGCGCGCCCTGGACGGCGAGTACGTCGGCGAAGTAGAGCCGCGCCTCGGGCAGCGCCTGATCAAGCTGATCGACGGCGGCAACGAGTACGTCGCCGCGATCTCGGCACTCGATGACTCGAACGTCAAAGTGTTCATCCGCGAGACGTTCCAGCATGCCAACCAGACCGGCAAGCTCTCCTTCCCGCCAACGGTCACCGAGTCTTTCCGCCCGTACGTCAAGGAGCGGCTC
>DAINDD010000020.1:0-533 GCA_036732045.1 Chloroflexota bacterium | reverse complement strand
CGTCCGCAACGACGCCGACGACGAGCCGTTCTTCGAGGACGGCGAGGAGACCGAGGACTGGAGTCCCGGCGCAACCGACGCTGACGACGACGCGGACGAAGAGACTGGCCTCATCGACCTCGGCGGCCGCGCCGGCGCCGCACCCGGCATCGGCCTCGACGACGAAAACGAAGAGTAATCCGCGACCAGCCGCAGAAACCTGCCGGGCGAGGGCCTGTCGTCCTGAGCGCCGACTACATCTGCTACGCCACACCACGCATGTTCGCGAAGGGATCTGGGGCGGGGCAGATGTTGGTGCGATAGGTACCGGAAGCGGTCAACGGATTCTGAGATCGGATTAGCGGATCAAAGCTCGCACGCGACCTCAACGCTATCCGTTCGTCCATTCCGCAGAAGGCAATCCGGTTGACAGCGTGTCCTCACCCCGGCCCCTCTGCCGTGCCCGGGCGAGGGGAGCAGCGCAGGCTCGGGCGGTGCAGAGGAGCGCAACCTCTCTGCAGGGGGCGGGTGTCCCCGTCCACCCACATCTCGGG
>DAINDD010000019.1:25045-41649 GCA_036732045.1 Chloroflexota bacterium | reverse complement strand
GCCTTGGTCGCTCGGGTTGTCCTTCACGTACTCAACGGACGCGCGTAGGTCGGTCAGGAAGAGCTCGGCGACGCCTGGCCGGGTATGGCGCAGCGTCGTGCAGAGGTGAAGGCACGGTGGCTTGTAGAGGCCGTTCAGGCTCCAGCCGCGTTCGGTCATCGCGTCCATCACCCGGTAGATGTCCAATTCTGGCGACTCGAAGGCGATCACGAAGAGTGGCTCGCCGATCACCTCCAACTCCGGGATCGCGGCGACTCCCTGTCGGATCGTCGTCGCCGTCTCAAGGATTCGCTTCACGGCGTCGAAGTATCCCTCTTCGCCCGTCGCTACCATCGACGCCCAGCACGCGGCGCTGAGCGCGCCAGCCCGGCTGCCCGCGAACGTTGGCGAGCAGTAGAAGCCGCCCGGCCAGTCGGTCGTTGTGAAGTACTGGAAGTGGCGCAGGTCGTGGCCGCGGTAGAGGACGACGGATGTCCCCTTGGCCGCGTAGCCGTACTTGTGCGTATCCGCCGACATCGAGGTCACGCCTGGCAGCCGGAAGTCGAACCGCGGCACGTCGTAGCCGAGCTTTTCCGCCCACGGAAGTAGGAAGCCGCCGAGGCAAGCGTCGGTGTGAAAGCCGATACCCCGCTTGCGGGCGATCTCGGACAACTCCTCGATCGGATCGATCAGCCCGTGCGGGAACTGCGGCGCCGAGCCCACCATCACGACGGTATTGTTCGTGATCGCCGCCTTCATCGCCTGCACTTCAGCGCGGAAGTCATCACCGACCGGCACTCGCACATTCTTGATCCCGAAGTACTCCGCCGCCTTGTCGAACGCTGCGTGCGCTGTTGTCGGCCGCACCATCTCGGGCTCCGTGATGCCCTTCGTATGGCGGGCCCAGTCGCGGTAAGTCTTCATCGCCAGCAGGATGCTCTCCGTGCCTCCTGAGGACACTGTCCCGCAAATCTCATTGGGCCCGCCCCGCGGCGCACCGATTTCTGAGCCGCCCATCATGTTCGCCGTCATCGCCACGATCTCCGACTCGAACTTCGTCGCGCTCGGCCAGAGGTCGGGGTGCAGCGGGTTCGCCTGCGAGTTGATCGCGTAGACCTGATTCAGGAACTCGATGTGGTCGTCGTCGCCGTTGTACACCGCCCCTGACGCGAAGCCCTCGCCCCAGCGCGCCTCCTCCAGCGCCTTCATCTCCTGCATCTCTGCCAGGATCGACTCGCGGTCGCGGCCCTTCTTCGGGATCGCGGCGTACGTCTCGTATTTCTGGCGGTACTGCTTAATCGTCGCGCCGATGTGCTCTCGTGTTCCCTGGTCTGTCATGGCACCCTCTCCTGGCTTAGCGTTTCAGCCCGTTGTGTGGTCTTGCGCGACCCGTTGAGCCGCGCAAACGCTCGTTTGTTGTTCTTGTAGATGTTCACGAACTCGGTAAAGAGCTCATCGTACAGCTTCTTATTATCGGGATTTGGCTCGAAAGTGTCGGTGAATCGCACGCGGTTTGGAATCTCGTCCCACGCCAGATGTCCGAGCGCCACCGCCGCCGAGAACGCTGCGCCGCGCACGTTCGCGAGCCGCGGTTGTTCCGTCTGGCGGATCGTCCGGCCGAGGACGTCAGCGTGGATTTGCGACCACAGACATGACGTCGCTCCGCCGCCCACGAAGATGATCGTCTCGAACCGGTGCTTAACAAAGCGCTCCACCGCCCGGTGCATCCAGCGGGTGTTGTACGCGACCCCCTCGAACACCGCGCGCACGAAATGCGCTCGCGTCGTCGAGAGCGACTGGTTGAAGAAGCCACCGCGAATCAAGTGGTTCTCCACCGGAGTGCGCTCGCCGTTCAGCCACGGCGTGAAGATTAGGCCACCGCTGCCGGGCGGGGTACGTTCGGCCATCCGGTTGAACGTCTCGAAGATGTCGTCCGGCGCCTGCCCGTTGCGCAACTCGTCCTCTGCGAAGAAGAGGTTGTCGCGCAACATCGTCAGGCAGCCGCCGGCGATGTCCTGCTCCGTCGCCACAAGGTACCTGCCCGGAATGCCGGACGGCAGCGTCGCGATGCTATTGATCACGTCCGTCTTCTTGTACGGCGCGTGACACGACAGCCACGACGAGGTGCCGATGTACAGGTGCGCCTCAAGATCACGCACCGCCCCGGAGCCGATCGCCGCCGACTCCGTGTCCGGCGTGCCCATCACCACTTGCACGTCCTCCCGCAACCCGAGCTCGCGTGCGACTTCGGGCAAGATCGTCCCGAGCACTGCGCCAGTCGGCCGCAGGTCCGGCAGCTTGTCGCGGTCAACGCCCGCCATCGCGACCAGCTTGTCGACGTAACGGACGCGTGAGAGATCACGGTTGTCCGTCAGCCAATGGCCAGTGATCGTGTCATAAGACGCCGCGAACTGGCCAGTCAGGCGCATGTTCAGGTAGTCCACCGGTTCCAGAAACTTGTATGTGTCGCGGTAGACGTCCGGGCGCTCGTTCTGGATGAAAAGGATATGCCCCAGCGAATCTTTCCCCGTCCGCGAGGGCACGCCGCCGGTGTACTTGATCCACTCGCGTAGTTTCAGCGCGCCGTAGCCACCAACGCTCACTGCGCCGCGAGTGATCCGTTTCGCGTAGCGCGCCCCGCGCGAGTCCATCCAGATGACCGCGTTCATCAGCGGCCGGCCGGCGCGGTCCACGGCGACTGTCCCCATCCACTGCGTCGTCAGAGCAATGCCCACGATGCTCTCCGGCGGTACGAGATTACGCGCGAGTAGTCGCTTGGCGGCAGTCGTGATCGCCCGCCACCAATCGTCCGGATCTTGCTCCGCGCCGCCGTTAGGCAGCAGTTGCACTCCCGTCTTCTCGATCTCATGCCCGGCGATCTCACCATCCGTCGAGACAAGCGCGACCTTAGGGCCGCCAGTGCCAAGGTCGACCGCAAGAATGTGCTTGCTCTCATTCGCAGACAAGATAAGGCTCCTCCGGCGTGAGCGTAGCGGAGATGCCCCAGTCCGACAAGCGCGGCGTGACGAATGGCCCTCCCGCGTTAGGCCATATGGGGCTAATGCGCCGGGCGCGCCCGGCACGACAATCGTATTATCAAGACCGGCGGGATGCGTCCCGCGGGATCAGGAGGCTTAACCATGCGCATGAACGTCCAACCAGTCCCAACGCTGTCAGAGCGGATCAATGAGATACGCGGACTCACCGCGAGCATCGTCAACAAGGAAATACTCCCGAACGAGAACGTGCTCTGGGCCTGGCGTGGCAACCGGCGCGTCACAGACAGAGACCGGGAGGAGTCGGAGGAGTTGCGGGCGCAGATTGTCGACAAGGTGAAGCAGGCCGGGCTCTGGGCTCCCCACCTGCCACCGGAGTACGGCGGCGCCGGCCTGGACTTCCTCGAGCACGCCTACATGAACGAGGTCCTCGCCTATGCAATCGGCGCGGCGGCCCTCTTTGGCGTCGTCGCACCCAATTCTGGCAACCAGACGATCCTCCTGAAGTACGGGACGGACAAGCAGAAGCGCGAGTGGCTCGTCCCCCTCGTCGAAGGGCGAATGGAGTCCGGCTTCTCGATGACCGAGCCGGACCAGCCGGGCTCGGACCCGCGTTCACTCAGGACAACGGCGCGTCGTGACGGCGACGAATGGGTAATCAACGGACATAAGTGGTTCACGTCAAACGGGAAGCGCGCGGACTTCTTCATCGTGATGTGCCGGACGCAGGACGACGGCGCGGCCAACGGCAGAATGACGCAGATCATCGTCCCCAAGGAGACGCCGGGCGTTACCGTCGTTCGCGATATACCAGTCTGGGGCCAGGACAGCGACCACTGCGAGATCATCTACGACAACGTTCGTGTGCCGGTCACGAACCAGCTCGGGCAAGAGGGCTCTGGGCACCAGGCGGCCCAGGACCGGCTCGGCGTCGGGCGCGTTTTCCACTGCATGAACTCGATCGGCCAGATGTGGCGCGCGTTCGACCTGATGGTCAGCCGCCTAATGACGCGGGAGGTGCACGGCGGCCTCCTGGAGACGAAACAGTTCATGCAGGGCTTCGTCGCGGACTCGTACATCGACATCCAGGCCGCGCGCCTGATGACGATTCACTGCGCGGAGAAGATCGGCAACCTGAGCGACCCGCGCACAGACATCTCGGCGATCAAGGTTTTCGTTCCCGCAGCCTACGAGCGCGTCGTCGACCGCGCGATCCAGGTCTGGGGCGCCGCCGGCGTTTCGGGCGATCTGCCGCTGGCGGCGATGTACCAGGGCGCGCGCACGCTTCGCCTCGCCGACGGCCCGGACGAGGTGCACAAGATCCTCATCGCCAAGAACGTCCTCAAGCACTACCACGCGGCGGACGGCCTCGGCTGGGACTTCGGCAACTGATGGCAGCCGGCTGCTCCGCTCGGTGCTATACTGCCCACCTATGAAGGTCTGGCTCGACGACGCCTGCTCGCTCGCTGACGCGATTCGCCGTCGGGAGGTGATGTCCTCTGATGCCGTCGAAGCGTCGCTTGAGGCGATAGCTGCCTCCAAGCTGAATCCGATCGTCACCCTGGATGCCGAAGGCGCCCGCCGCGCCGCCGCAGAGATAGACGGTTGCATCAAGCAGGGACAAGACCCCGGCTTGTTCGCCGGCGTGCCGCTACTCGTCAAGGATATGGAAGACGCCGCCGGCCTGCCGACCAGCGAGGGCTCGATCGTCTTCAAAGACCGCATCGCGAAGGAAGACTCTACCCACGTGGCGCGACTCCGAGCCGCCGGGGCTGTTGTCGTCGGCAAGGCGGCCACCTCGGAGTTCGGCTTCGTCGCCTACACCTCCACAAAACTGCACGGCGTCACCCGCAACCCCTGGAACCTCGAACGCACACCGGGCGGCTCCTCAGGCGGCTCAGCGGCCGCAGTTGCCGGAGGTCTTGTTCCGCTGGCCAGCGCCGGCGACGGAGGCGGCTCGATTCGCATCCCAGCTTCCTACACCGGGCTCCTCGGTATGAAGGGGACATACGGACGCATTCCGCGCGGGCCGCGAACTGATTACGGCATGCTGGCGGCCGTCAAGGGCACCGTCTCCCGTAGCGTGCGTGACGCCGCCCGCTGGTACGACGTCACCGCCGGCTACGACATCCGAGATCCACTCAGCCTGCCGCGGCGGGAAGAAGGCTGGGAGGTGAACCTCGGGAAGAGGGACCTCCGCGGCCTGCGTGTCGCCGTCGCGCCCAATCTCGGCAACGCTATTGTCCACCCCGAAATCGAGCGCATCGTCAGCGAGGCGGCGGACGCCCTCGTGGAGCTGGCCAGCCTCCGTCGCGTCGACATCGAAGTCAAGGTACCGGAAAACGGGCTCGCCTGGGCGCGCGCGGGCCTCCCCTCGCTGCTCGCCGAACTCGGCGACTACTGGCCCGCCTGCAAGGACGACCTGACGATGGAGATCCACTTCGCGATGCAGGCGTCCCCACAGTACCGCGCATGGCACGGCGCCGAGGTCGAAAGGTTCCGCGTCGACATGAACGAGGCTATGGCCGACCTCTTCGAGCAGGTCGACATCATCCTCTGCGCGTCCAGTCCAATGGAGCCGTTTAAGGCGGAAGGCCCGATGCCGTACCAGGTAGGCGAAGTCGCCGTCAGCCCGTACAACGCCGGCGCCCTGACGATCCCTGCGAATCTCTCTGGCTTCCCCGCGATTTCAATACCGGCCGGCGTCAACGGCAACGGCTTTCCCGTCGGCCTCCAGGCCTACGCCCGCCGCCACGAAGATGCGCTCCTCCTCGACCTCGCCCTCGTCATGGAGCGCGAGCGGCCGTGGCCGCTCGTCGCTCCGGGCGCACCACTCTAGGTTGCTTCCGTTTTACGCCGCCAGTATCGAGGTGTGCTTGTCCGGCACCGGTGCCGGGATCTCTTCCGCGAGCGGCACGCCGGCGGCAGTGCGCAGCTCCGTGTAAGCCTCCTCCATGAACCGCGCGAGCACGGCGACGTCCCGTGCGGCGGCCGCGTCCGCCACGAACGTATACTCCGCTCGGAAGGCAGATGGTTCTGCAACCGATTCTGGCCCATCACCAATAGAACGGTAGTGCGGTCGAGGCGACCAGTTTTTGGAGGGCTGTTCGGCATAGGCGTCATGGGCCATACGGCCTGTAAAGCTTGCAGCACGCGGACAATGTGACACAGGTCACATGACTGCTATGTGGAGAGCTGTAGAACGAGAGCGGTGTTTAGGAAAGACCTGAACGCCTAGTCTCCAACCTGAGAGGCATCAGTGATTACCGTAAGGAACGCGCGGACAGAGGCAGGGACCGGCGAACGTCCGCAGATTGAGGAGATCCCCCGAGATGCGGTGCTCTCGGTCGAAGACCGTGCAGAGAAAGAAGAGTGTCGTCCAGCCGCTGTACCAGTTGCTTCTGAAGACCGAACTTCGGGGATAGGTCGTTCGTCTCATCGAATACTAATCGTGCTCTGATAGCGTTCTCCGCCGACATGCGCGAACGAAATAGTGCGAAGTTCCCCGCGCCGGCGAGGCGAAGCCCCTGCTCGTTGAGGGATCTGCCCGTGATTGTCGCCTCGTCAATTCGGACGGGAGCATCCGCAGGCGTCCGACGACGCCCCTTCTCCGACTCTCGACGCTCCCTCATTTGTGAACTGGTACTGTCATCGCCCTCCTGACCAGGACCTCGGCGTGGTGGCGAGGCGTGGCGGCAAGCGATCGGCCGACGGACCTTCCGGCATGGGCGCTCCCAGTCTTGCCCGCACTCGGTCTGCTGGCGCTCACCTTGATCGCCCTGAGCCTTCTTGCCAACCCCGTGTTTCTTGCCTACGACTCGATGCAGAGTTACTCGCACGTCTGGTTCCTCAGCGATCAGATCTTTCATCACGCGAACTTCCCGCTGCGGATCTCGCTGCTGGATGACGGGAATGCTGCGACATTCCCCTACGGTCTCGTGCCATTTCTGATCGGCGCCCTGATCTTCCCAATCTTTGGCAACTGGGCTGTCGTTCTCATGATGACGTTCGTAATGCTGGGAACAATCTGGGCGGCAACCTTAGTGCGGCCCACCCTGCGCAATCCATGGCTGATTTTGCTCTTTATCATGAACCCCTTCTTTATCGACGCTGTCTACGCGTTTCAGTTCGTCACGCTCTGGAGCATCTTCTTCTTCTTCCTCTTCGTCTGGAGCTTCGAGCATGACCGCCGCCTCGCCGCTGGGGTGTTTCTTTGGTTAGCCCTGAGTACGCATCCCATCATCGGTTCGGTCGGCGTTGCAAGCTACAGCGCCGCCGTTTTCTTCTTCGACCGCCCAAGGGTTGCGCAGCTGGCCATCTTGTTTGTGCCGGTAGCCATAGCGCTGATGCCGGTCGTCTGGATGACGTTGCTCACGCCAGCCGCAGGCGAGAATTCGCTGAAGACGGCGGTTCTCACTCTCCTAATAAAGGTTCTCCCTCGGCGCGCAACAATCATGCTCACCCCTTTTGTGTTGCCTCTGTTGAAGCCACTTGTGCTGCGATATTACAGGGTGACCTTCGCGTTTTTCACAGCATCACTCGGTCTGGGCCTCATGCTGGCGACCGGCCCGATCGCGATTGGCGACGGCTCGTACTACGGCGTTACACATCGAAGCTCTGACATCTATGCCAGCTTCTTCGCTTCGCCACAGTTCCATCCCGGCGCGACCTACCGGGTGATGGAGCCCAACGACCGCGAGGACGGAATGTACTTCTTCATGCAGCACGGCGCCGTTCTGGGCAACGAGTTCTTTACGGAGAGCATTTTCCGCAATGACTGGACGGTCGGCCAATACGAGTGCTTCTTGTCGTACAAGGAAGTCAACTACGTAGTTATCGAACAAGCCTACGTCAACTCTGACCACACTAACGAGAAGAACCTGCTGGATTCATTTGTGACTTCGGGTCTTGCTGAAATTTCCTACGCCGACCCGGCGGATAGGTTCACGGTTTACGACGTGCAGGCTTCAAACGCCCAGACACCGCGTCCAACGTCATTCGATAGTTGCGGCTTCCAATGAAACTGTCGCGCAGTGCCGCCGGTGCAACGGCATGCGAGATTGCTCTTCTGCTCTCTGGTAAGAGCACGATGGGCGACCTGCGAGCTCCGTCCGAGCGTGTTTCTTGGTGACAGGCGCGCATGAGGCGGGGGGGGGGGATTTTGAAGTCATTGTATCCAGCCAACCGTCCCTCACCGCATCGTCGGTCGAGGTTCTCGCCCCGCGTCGAGCTACGTTGCAGCTCGGTTGTCACGCACCGACCCGATGAGGCTCGGCGAATCGCTCCCACGCCAGGAGTCTGGGTGTTGATCGAGGAGACGAAAATGCCAACCAACGGGAACCGTACGGTGAGGATGAGCGTTTACGGGATGGACATGAGTGCTTATCCCGTAACCTTCGACGTTGCGAAGCCGGAGCGGTTCAACCGCTCGCACTTGTTCCTGAGACTGGTGATCCTGATCGTCGTATCGGTTCTTGGCGCCTTCGCCTGGCTGATCGCGCTGATCTACGTCGTGATCCCGGTCCTCTCTGCGGCGTTCATCTCTCGCGACGGCAGCGACAAGTTCATCAACGAGACGGCTGTCCGCTAAAAGCGCTACCTCCACTGGATCGCCTCGGCCCATGCGTACTTCACGCTGCTTACGGACAAGATCCCGCTGGACGACCCGGAAGTCGCCTCTCTACGATGGAGGTCAACATCAGCGGCCGGCCGACAACCGGCTCGGCGCTCCTGCGATTGCTGACCAGCATCCCGAGCGGCTTCGTCCTGGCCCTGCTTGGCGTCGTCGCGACCATTACTGGCATCATCGCAGGCATCTTCATCCTCGTTCGCGAGGATTACCCGGAGGCGCTGTACGGCTTCCACACGGGAGTAGTGCGCTGGGGAGCGCGGCTACTGGCGTACCACGCCTCGCTGACCGATGAATACCCGCCGTTCTCTCTGGCCACGCACCACCGTGACGAACCGCGCGCCATGCCGCACGCCGGACAGCCGACGTAGCTTCCAAGGGTCGGCTGCGAGCTGGATCAGGCTTGTATGCGTACGTCGAGGTGCTGATGGACAAGTTCGACGGCGTGAGCGATCCGCCCTTCCACTTCACGTAAGCGCAACGTCCGCTGGCCAGCGTGACCTAAACGAGCATGAGTTGGAGACCGCCAAACTAGCCGGATGGATTTTGAGCCCCCACAAGCCGCGAGACGGCAGATCTTTGGCGGAGGACGCAACCCGCCCTGGGTGGCACCCCAACGTCATGATCTAGTGCGACTTCGAGTCCTCCCATATCCAGTGCCCGGCTCTAATACGCCGCACAGCCAATACATCCAGCCGCCCCACCCCTTCTGGCGAGCGGCCTTACTATCCGGCGATACGATGCGCGCGGCCAAGGCCTTGCCGACGAGCGCGATCCCGAGCCCGATTAGCATCACCGCGCAGCCGGCGGCAGCATCCAGCAGGTAGTGGTTCGCAGTGAGAATGATGGCGGCGAACATTACGATCGGCATGGCGACGGCAAAGATTCGCATGAATACATTACGAGTGGCCATCCAAATCGAGACGCCGACGAGCAGGTTCCAGCCGATATGCAAGCTGGGGAAGTCAGCGTACTCGTTGACGAACCAGGATGGCCCGTCCGGCGAGTCGGTCCCGTATTGCCGGTAGATGGTGTCGACGAAGTGGAAGCCCAGGTTGTCCGGGAGGAGGCGCGGCGGCGCCGTCGGGAAGCTGACGTAGAAAATGAGCGCGATCGCACCGGAGATGAGAAACGCGTTACGCATCACGAGGTATTGCGGTCGGTGGCGGAAGTACATCCAGACCGCCAGCGCGCCGATGACGGGCAGGTGTCCGTACAGGTAGAAGTCGTTAAGGAACGTCACGAGCCAGTTGTAGGAGAGGACCCAGCTTTGCAGTTGCACTTCCCAGAATATGCCGAGGTTCTGCTCGATGTGGACGATCTGCACACCGTGGGAGACCGAGGTGTCGACGTGCGCTTGGGTGAGACCGCGAACGAGGAAGTACGGCAGGAGGGTGGAGACCAGGAGCAGGATCTCGGCGCCGTCTTTCATGCCCGGCCGCCACTGCAGCACGGCATCAGTGTGGGCCGTGAGCTCGCGGAACCGCTGAGAGAGCATCGCCCTGAGGCGACCCAGACCTCTCGTATCCACCGCGGTGTTGGTGCTACTCATCGATCAATCCCGGTTGCCAGGTCGCCCTTTGGGGAGATGGCCCTCACACGATTTGGCTCGTCAATGTATGTGAGTCCCGTGATTAGTTCCTGGGTGTCATGATCGTCCGAAATCCTGGCTTCACGCTACTTGTAAGGTAGTCCGGTACGGCCCAGGATGGAAGCGGGCCAGCCGCTAGAATGCTTTCGGCAGTGGCTTTAGCCAAGACGGGTCGCAGCCAGACTCCGCTCTGGAATGGCAACTGAGCTCTCAGCAACTGCGATTTCTTCGTCACCCGCACGCCAAAAGAGCACTCGCTCGTACAGGCATTCAAACTGCCTGGCAACCTGTACAAGGTCGTGGGCCTGGATAAGCTGAAGACTGCGCTCCGCCAATCGTCGCCGGAGTTGCTCGTCGTGGAAGATGGAGATTGCGCAGGCGGCGAGGCGGTCGCAACTTCCGTCAGGGAAGAGGAAGCCATTTTCGCCGTCGTGCACTAACTCGGGAAGCGCCTGGGCATCGACAGCGATAACGGGCAGCCCAGAAGCCATCGCCTCCATGGTCGCTATGCTCTGCAGTTCCGCGTTACCGGCCATTACAAACACGCTTGCTATCCTGTAAAGGCTCGGCAGGTCCTCGTCCGGGACGAAGCCGGTGAACGTCACATGCGAGGCGACGCCCAGACTCCTGGCCAGGCGCTCCAACTTCGCTCGGAGGATCCCTGTGCCTGCCAGAACCAGGTGAACATCGCACGCTTGCAGTATGAGAGGCAGCGCTCGAAGCATGACGTCGACCCGTTTCTCGGGATCCAGCCGTCCAACAAAGAGAAGTGCTGGGCGATCGGGGATGCGGTAGCGATCCCGCAGATAGCGCCCATCGTTGTCAGGCTTGAATCGCTTTAGCTCGATGCCGTTCGAGATCGGCAGCACCGGCCGGCGAAGCCCCGCCGCCCGGCTCAGGTGAGCGGCTGTGCGAGTAGGTGCGGTCACCAGGTCCAAGCGATCGTATAGCGAAGCGAAGTGCCTCCACAGCAAGCTGGTTAGCAAGGGAGAAACCAATGCAGGCAAGGGGCTATGGACGGTGAGGGTTTCGGGAATGAAATGGTTTGTCCCGATGACGGGGATTCTCAGCGCACGCGCGGCGGCGAAGGCCGACCTACCGAGGAAGAGATGGTTTTGAATGTGAACGATGTCAGGGGCCAGGACCCCGATCATGCGACGAACTGAGCCGCCGCCGAGGAACGCCGGCGTTATCCGAAGAGGATAGATGAGAATCGGAATTGAGCGGAGCCGAAATACAGTAACGCCAGCCGAGTCTGTGCTAGTCGCATCTTGAAAGGAATCAGAGGGGGTCATAACAAAGACGTCGTTCCCGCGTCTCTGCAGAGCCTGGCCGATGCGCTGAGTGAAGTACGCCGCGCCGTTGACACTAGGCGGATAGGTTTCGCTGACGAGGAGTATACGCATGCTGCTCAACTTCCCGAACCGCTAGAGGCGATTCCGTCGATGCTCCCACGATCGAGTCTGCCTTCTAACCATTAGACAGGGATTAAGGTTGCAGCCGCGCGGGTCGAGTGTCGGCGGAGCAGGCCAAGCTCTTGGACCTCGCGCTCAACCGCGTCAGCGGCGAATGGGACGAAGAGATCCTGGTGGCGGATGTGGTGCCTCTGCTCCGGCAAAGGCTTTGTGTTCAGCAACGGCCGAGCATTCGCCTCGCGAGCGGATACAGAGGGTCTTCGCCTCTGAACGCGTCCCTCAGCTCGGTGACTACCTGCTCAGCGGCCAGAAGTTGGGACACCACGTGGTTAGCGCCTCATCGCCTCAACAAGAAGCCAATTTCTTGCCAAAACATTCATGTTTAGCGCCTCGAAGGTCTCGACTACGCTTTTCTCTAGAGCAGCGCACCCAATCTCTAGCGGAATTCCCGGGAGGGCTCCTCGAATGAAATCTTCGAATTGAGTCATGGCGAGGCACGCTTTCAGCGGCAAGTCTACGTTGACGGTTTGAAGGCTAGATAAGACGAAACCTGCGCCCTCCAGGGCCTTTCGATACTCTTCTGGGGTTAATCCGACTCGCGCCGCCACCCTATCCCTTTGCGGAGATAGATTGTATGTCCGTTTAAGGCGTCTGAGGGCCTTAAGCAAGCAAGCTCGATAGAACTGCTGCGTTCCTTGCGGTTCGGATCCCAGGTGCCAGAACTTCGTTTACACAGTTGCTAATGCGCGGGCCTATAGAGAGCTCAACAGGAGCTTCGTTGAAAGAACGTCGTACTGAATGCAAATACGCCACCCGGCTTCATCGGTAGTAGTCGTTGGAGGAGTCGACACCTGGGTAACGCCTGCCTCCATTGCGGGATTCTGTCTCCTGCGCGCGCTCTCTACGAGAAGCCCGGAAGAGGCCGATCGGGCGTCGCGTCCTTTCGACTTGAATCGCGATGGCCTGGTCGCCATCCTGCGGTTCGCGCAGCGCGGAAAGATCGATGAGCACGCGGTGGCGTGGGACATCGACGTCATATGCCTGGAAGGTGCCGGGATGACAAGCGTCGCGGGCGAGGCGGCACCGATCAGCGCCGGCATGTCCGCTGGCCGGCGGGGCAGCAACACCGTTTGTGGACGGAAGAGAGCGGGATGACCACGTTGATGGTCGAGCAGCAGGCCGCGCGGGGGTAACAACGGCCAGCGTCCGCCTTGAAGTCACGCTCTTCCCGATATCAAACCAGGGTCGAGTTTCGCTGAAGTTCCGCGAGTTTACCCTCGCTGAACAACCGATTGAGAGCTCGAACGATTTCCGGATCGAACTGCTTAGCCGACATTCGGTTGATCTCTCTTATAGCATCCGATGTGGAGCGGGCCGGCTTGTACGGTCGTTCTGAAACTATAGCGTCGAAGGAGTCGGCAACCCTAACAATGCGAGCAGCCAATGGTATCTTCTCTCCTGCGAGGCCGTCCGGATACCCGGTGCCATCATAGTTCTCATGGTGATGGCGCACTACGTCACGCGTCGTCTTCACTTCTGGGGCGTCCGCGATAATCTCGAGGCCGGTGATTGGGTGCCGCTTAATGATGGCGAACTCTTCGTCGGTCAGGCGGCCAGGCTTGGTCAGGATATGTGGCGGAACGGTGATCTTGCCGACGTCGTGGACAATCGAAGCGAGACTGACCTCTTTGGCGAACGGTTCGGGCAGTCCGGCCTCCAGGGCTAACAATTGAGTGAGCGTCATGACACGCTCAAGGTGTTGTCCGGTCATGGGGTCCCAGTGTTCGCAGGCGCGAGCGAGGCGGGTCGACCCTTCGACGATTATGTATTGGAGACGGCGAGTTGCCTTCGTTAGTGATTCGCTGCGAAGTTGCAGTACCCTTTCCAGTGCAAGGCGCTCGGTTACGTCGGTCGCGAGAACCAACCGAGCCGCTCGTCCGGCAAACGGTAACTCGTGGGAAGTGATCTCGACATCGATCGTTGTTTCATCGTGCTTCAAGTGTCGCCAGATACCCGACTCTTGATACGGCTTGTCGCTCATAATGATAGCGGCTTGCAGCGGGGCGATATCTTCGGGCGGGCGGATCTCAGCGATTGTCATCGAGAGGAACTCGCCTCTCGAGTAACCGTAGTGACGAATCGCTGCTTCGTTGACGGCGAGGAATCGGAGCGTCTCCAGATCGTAGACCCACATCGGGTGCGGGTTGTTGTCGAATAGCAGACGATAATCACCCGCATCAGCGTGCGATTGACGAGGGCTGGGCGGACTCGCCGATGATCTCTTTGACATATCTCCGCTAGGAGGACGCCAGCAAAGCTGGTGACCCTATGATCTTTAGACGCCCATGCAAGGCAAGTAGTTACAGCGCCTCAGCGGGGTTTCAGTGCTACGGCCCGTGGCGCTCGCCGAACGCCCGTTGTAGCGCAACTGCGCAATCCGCGGCCTGGTTGCATGACCGACGCGCAGCGGCTGGCGTTGCGGGGCTGGTAGGGGCGTCTGGGCGCCGCTTGCCGGAGCACGAACAAGACTGACGCGGTCAGGCAGCCCGGCCTTGTGATTCCTTGCCCCCTATGCTAAACACTGAGCACACCGAGAGGGGGAGCCATTGGCCCGACAAGCAAGACCAAAAGCCTCGAAGTCCAACGGCGCGAACGTCGGCTTCGAGCAGCAGCTCTGGCAGGCCGCCGACGCGCTGCGTGGCAGCATGGACGCCGCCGAGTACAAGCACGTCGTCCTTGGCCTGATCTTCCTCAAGTACATCTCGGACGCCTTCGAGGAGAAACACGCCCAGCTCCAAAGCGAACAATCTCAGGGCGCCGATCCCGAAGACCCGGACGAGTACCGCGCGCTCAACATCTTCTGGGTGCCGCCCGAGGCGCGCTGGTCGCACCTCAAGGCGCAGGCGAAGCAACCCACCATCGGCCAGCTCGTGGACGACGCAATGTCCGGCATCGAGCGCGACAACGCCTCACTGCAAGGCGTGCTGCCGCGCGATTACGCCCGTACCGGTCTGGACAAGATACGTCTCGGCCAGCTCATCGACATGATCTCCAACATCCGCGTCGGCGACCGGGAGAGTCGCTCGAAGGACGTCCTGGGCCGCGTATACGAGTACTTCCTCTCGCAGTTCGCCAGCGCCGAAGGGAAGAAGGGCGGCGAGTTCTACACGCCGCGCTGCGTGGTCAAGCTGTTGGTCGAGATGATCGAGCCGTACAAGGGCCGTGTCTACGACCCCTGCTGCGGCTCGTCCGGCATGTTCGTGCAGTCCGAGGAGTTCATCGCGGCGCACGGAGGCAGGCTGGGCGACATCAGCATCTACGGACAGGAGTCGAACTACACGACCTGGCGGCTCGCCAAGATGAACCTCGCGCTGCGCGGCATCGACGGTCAGATCGCCCACGGCGACACCTTCCGCAACGACCGTAACCCCGACCTCAAGGCCAACTTCATCCTGGCGAACCCGCCGTTCAACGTGAGCGATGGGGCGGCGAGATGCTCCGCGAGGACAAGCGCTGGCAGTACGGGGTGCCGCCGGCAGGCAACGCCAACTTCGCCTGGGTGCAGCACATCATCCACCACCTGGCGCCGAGCGGCCTCGCTGGCTTCGTGCTCGCCAACGGCTCGATGTCCTCGAACCAGTCCGGCGAGGGCGAGATCCGCAAGAGCATCGTCGAGGCCGACCTCGTCGACTGCATGATCGCGTTGCCGGGCCAGCTCTTCTACTCGACGCAGATCCCGGCTTGCCTCTGGTTCCTCGCCCGGGACAAACGTTCTCCCCCCTCGCCCGCGCACGGGAGAGGGGCAGGGGGTGAGGGCCGCGACCGCCGCGGGCGTGTGCTGTTCATCGACGCGCGCAAACTCGCGAGCCTGGTCGACCGCACCCACCGCGAATTCACAGACGAAGAAATCTCGCGCATCGCTGGGACATATCACGCCTGGCGCGGCGAGCCTGACGCGAGCGAATACGTCGACGTACCCGGCTTCTGCAAGAGCGCGACACTCGACGAGATCCGCGCGCACGGCCACGTGCTTACCCCCGGCCGCTACGTCGGCGCCGAGGCCGCCGAGGACGACGGCGAGCCGTTCGAGGAGAAGATGGTGCGTCTAACGGCGCAGTTGCGGGAGCAAATGGAGGAAGGGCGGAGCCTGGACGACATGATTGCTGGCAATCTGAAAGAGCTCGGCTACGCTGTGAGTGACGACCATGCATGAGATTCGCGCGAATCGGGGGTTGGGTTACACTGATCGCTGACATGAACGCATTGATTGACGTCATCGAAGCCAAGCGTCCCGAACTGACCGAGCTTTGTAGAAGGTACGGCGTTGAACGCCTCTATCTCTTCGGCTCGGCAGCCACGGGACGGTTCAAGGCGTCGAGCGACCTCGATTTCGTCGTCGAGATGGCGGACCGCCAGCCGACCGGTTCCTACGCGGACAGGTATTTCGGGCTCGCCGAGGAGCTTGAGCGTCTTTTCGGACGGGACGTTGATCTCATCACAGAAGAGTCAGTTCGCAACCCCTACTTCCGGCGTGAAATGGACGCCACACGCCATCTCGTCTATGGACAACCGCGCGAAAAAGCTGCTGTTTGACGTGCTCGTGTCCGGCCGGAGCATCAGCGATTGGTGCAAAGGGCGCACGTTCTCCGAGTACGAGACAGACCGCCAGTTTCGCAAGGCCGTGGAGCGAGAGTTCGAAATAATCGGCGAAGCGCTGAGCCGCCTGACCCAGGCCGATCCAGCGACGGCTGCCCGGATCGAAGATCTCAACCGCATCGTGGGCTTCCGGAATCGTATAATCCATGGCTACGACGCTGTCGATGACGCGACTGTTTGGGGCGTCGCCACGAGTCACTTGCCGCGCCTCCTCGCCGAGGTGGAAGGCTTATTGCGAGAGGCCGGAGAAAGTCTTGAGGAGTGATGGCGCCCTCTGGCTGACACCCCCGGCCGCTACGTCGGCGCCGAGGCCGCCGAGGACGACGGCGAGCCGTTCG
>DAINDD010000019.1:0-24945 GCA_036732045.1 Chloroflexota bacterium | reverse complement strand
AGGAGAAGCTTCGACGGCTCATTGCCCAACTGGACGAACAGTTCAGCGAGTCCGTGAAACTGGACCGTCAGATTCGAGATAAGCTCACATCGCTTGGACTCAAATGAATAACCCTTCTCACAACGACTCGTCGACGGCGCTCTCCGACGCGCGCTTCGAGGAATGCTTCAAGGATGCGCTCATCTATCTAGAAACGAAACCGAGCATTCGCAACCGGGATATTAGACGAATCTCGGGAATCGGATACGACCAAGCTATCCGTTTCTTCAATCGGGCGATCTCGGAGGGTCGCCTCATCCGACAGGGAAGCGGAAGTGGGACTTGTTACGCACCACCGCCACGCCAAGGCAAATCAAACGGGCGCAAATGACTATAGGGGTTGAAGAAATCCCGTTCTCCGAGCTCCTTAGCACGGTGATCGACAACCGTGGGAGAACCTGCCCCACTGCAGATCGCGGGATTCCGCTAATAGCGACTAACTGCATCAGAAACGAACTCCTGTATCCAACTTACGACAAGGTTCGCTTCGTTTCGAAGGAGACGTACAACACTTGGTTTCGAGGTCATCCTCTGCCTGGCGACATTCTTTTCGTAAATAAGGCTACTCCGGGACGGGTCTGTCTCGTGCCCGACCCGGTGGATTTCTGCATAGCTCAGGACATGGTCGCTGTGAGGGCCAATCCGAAGAAGGTCTATCCGAAGTATCTGTTTGCGATTCTGCGGTCCCCAATCGTTCAGGAGAAAATTGGCCAGATGCATGTCGGCACACTCATTCCTCATTTCAAGAAGGGAGATTTCGACAAATTGCCGATTCCAGTGCCTAGCCAAGACGAGCAGCGGATCATCGGAGATATCTACTTTGACCTTTCCGCCAAGATCGATCTTAACCGGCGGATGAACGAGACGCTGGAGGCGATCGCGCGGGCGCTCTTCAAGTCGTGGTTCGTGGACTTCGACCCCGTGCGCGCGAAAGCCGAAGGCCGCGACCCCGGCCTTCCGCCGCACCTGGCCGCGCTCTTCCCGGACCGCTACGAGGACTCGGAGCTGGGGCCGATTCCGGCAGGTTGGCGGGTGCAGTCCTTCGCGGACACCGTCGAGATCATCGGCGGCGGGACGCCCAAAACAGCCGTGGCTGAGTACTGGAACGGGGAAATTCCCTGGTTCTCAGTCGTTGACGCTCCGACGGGCTCTGAGGTATGGGTCGTAGATACAGAGAAGAAGGTCACGCCCCAAGGAGTTGAAAATTCATCGACTCAGGTCCTTCCTGTTGGCACGACAATCATCTCGGCCCGAGGGACGGTCGGAAGGATCGCGCTTGTTGGGGCGCCGATGGCTATGAATCAATCGTGCTATGGATTGCGCGGCAAGGTCGGCACTAATGGGTCATTCACCTATTTCGCGACCCGCGAGTTGGTGACGACCCTTCAGCAACGCGCCCACGGTTCTGTCTTCGACACGATCACTCGCGATACGCTTGCCGGCGTCTTAGTCGCAACGCCGTCCGCCGCCCTCGTGGACGCATTCGAGCGGATGGTCCGTGCTGCGTTGGGGCGAATACGCGCGGCCGTTCTCGAGTCCTGCACTCTCGCGGCGCTACGCGACGCACTGCTGCCGAAGCTGATCTCGGGGGAGATCAGGGTCAAAGCACTTTAGAGGCCGCCATGAGAGTCGCATCGGTCCGTCTCCAGAACTTCAAGCGGTTTACGGACCTGTTGGTTCACGAACTGCCATCCTCGGCGCGACTCGTGGTCGTCGTAGGGCCGAATGGTTGCGGAAAATCGTCGCTCTTCGAAGCATTTCTATCGTGGTATCGCGTAAATGCAGGATTTGGAATCTCCACCGACGATTTGTACTACCGAAAGGATTCGCTGCAACCGTTCAACTGGAACGCGAACGTGACGGTCACACTGCACGAGAATGCCGTCCCGCAGAAGGGCAGTCTCTATGTCCGGACCGCATATCGAAACGACCCCGACTTCTCGATTTCAGGATTCACTCGGCCAAACGTACCATCTGAAACCGTCAGGTTCGGTCGAGTTATAGAGAACGATCAAACAGTCTCGGAAAACTATCAGCGGCTCGTATACGACACGATGGCCGGTGTCTATGACTTAGCAAATGACGCGAGGACTGTCCAGGCCCTCCGTGAAGAGTTAATTGGTGAGGTCCGCACATCCATGGCGCGAGTCTTTGGCGACTTAGTCTTGCATAGCATTTCGGATCCACTCGGGTCGGGGGCGTTTTTCTTCGAAAAGGGCACTGCTAAGTCCTATCACTACAAGAATTTGTCCGGCGGAGAGAAGGCGGCGTTTGACCTCCTCCTAGACCTACATATGAAGAAGAGGTATTTCACCGACGCGATTTACTGCATAGATGAGGTCGAACTACATCTTCACACCCGCGTGCAGGGCGCACTGATCCGGGAGATGGTCAACATCATGCCGAATGCTTCGCAACTCTGGGTTACCGCGCATTCTCTTGGAGTCCTTCGTGCTGCTCAAGAGATGGCCGTGTCCGCGCCCGGCTCTGTCTGCGTGATCGATTTCGAAGGTATCGATCCCGACATCCCTGGCGAGATGGTCCCCAGTAACCTCGGCAGAGTCAGCTGGGAAAAGATGCTCGCAATGGCGCTCGATGATCTCTCTCCCCGAATTGCGCCAAAAGTCATCGTTGTTTGCGAAGGGTCTGCGACCGGAACTCGGCGCAAGGATTTTGATGCTGAAATTTACAACCGGGTGTTGGGAACGCACACGCCCGACGTTGTGTTTATCTCAGGCGGGTCATCTGCTCAGGTCGCCGCGACCGGCGTTTCGATTCGTGAGACGTTAGGCCAGATATTGCCAGCTGCGAAGATCCTCGCTCTCGCAGACCGGGACGACAAGTCAGCGAAAGAAGTAGCCGAATGGGAAGCTAATGGGGACATTGCGCTACCGCTGCGAAATCTTGAATCGTATCTCTTTGCGGACGACATCATAGAAGCCCTTGTCATGCGAGAAGGGAAGGGACATCTGCTTGCGGATGTCATGCAGATAAAGAAGACTGCGCTCGATGGCGCGTGGGCCGCGGAAACCCCTCCGATAATCTGAAGTCGGCTGCCGGTGAGATATACACCAACTTGAAGAAATTGCTAGACCTTCAGCGTTGCGGCAACAACACGGACACCTTCATGCGGGATACTCTCGCGCCATTGATAGCGCCACCGATGGCGACATATCAATCGCTCAAAGCAGCCATCCTCGACCGAATGTTATGACGCGCTTCACCGAATCCGAAGAAGGGCGTCTTCTTCGTTGAGTAAAGCGGAATAGTCCCTTCGGTTGTTGTGACAACTAAAGCCGGTTATACTTAACACAACGTCTAAACCCGTCAACCTGCTTTACACAATGCCAAAACCATTCCTGCCTCAAGAGCTTCCAATCGCGGGCGTCGAATGGGAGTCGCTCATCCCATTCATCGGACAAGCCAACCGCGCCCTCGCTCACTACGATGGCGTCCTTCACGGCGTCCCAAACCCCGAGGTCCTCCTCTCGCCGCTGACGACGCAGGAGGCCGTGCTGTCCTCAAAAATGGAGGGCACTCAGGCCACTCTGGGCGAGGTTCTAAAGTTCGAGGCGGGCGAAGGACCCAAACAAGAGTCCCGCCAACTGGATATCCAGGAAATCCTCAACTACCGGTCGGCCTTGCGACAGGCAGAGGAGGCTCTCCAGTCGAAACCGTTCAACCTCAATCTCTTATTCACCTTGCATGATGTCTTGCTAAACAGCGTCCGCGGACGCGATATGAGCAGGGGAAGGTTCCGGACCACGCAGAACTGGATCGGCGCCCCTGGCTGCACCATCGAGGAGGCCCAATTCGTCCCGCCTGCCCCCACGCTTGTCCCGTCGTTGCTGGACAAATGGGAAAAGTATTACCACATGGAGCAGCCTGATCAGCTCGTCCAGCTTGCTGTCGTTCACGCCCAATTCGAGATCATCCATCCGTTCCTTGACGGCAACGGCCGGCTGGGGCGCATCCTCATCCCCTTGTTTCTCCACGAGAAGCACATCCTCTCCCGGCCCATGTTCTACCTCTCCTCATACCTGGAAGAGCATCGCGACGAGTACGTTGACCGCCTCCGAGCGCTGGGTCAGGAGGACGATGCATGGACCAGGTGGATCAGTTTCTTCCTTACCGCTCTTACTGAGCAAGCCAGGGCAAACGCTTTGAAGGCACTCGAAATCATGGCTCTCTACGAGAATCTCAAGCGCCGGGTGCTCGACCTCACGCACTCCCAGTTCGCTATCCCGCTCCTGGATCTGCTATTCGAGCAGCCCATATTCGGGAGCAGCACACTGGAAGGGAGGCCAGGCATGCCCAGCAAGCCGATGATCATGAACCTGCTGGGCCGCCTCAAGCAGGAAGGGATCCTGAAAACGGTGCGTGAAGGCAGGGGAAGGCGCGGGCGTATATTCGCCCTGCCAGACCTCGTCAACCTCTGTGAAGGCAAAGAGGTGGTGTGACCTGATCGCTCGTTTCACCGAATCCGAAGTCGAAGAAGTCGCCCTCGACTTGCTCGCCGCGCTCGGTTATCCGATCGCGCACGGCCCAGAAATCGCGCCCGGCGAAGCTGCGGCTGAGCGAGAGGCATACTCGCAGGTCGTGCTCGAAGCCCGGCTGCATCAGGCGCTCGCCCGGCTGAACCCGGAGCTGCCGCAGGAGGCGCTTGACGACGCTTTCCGCCGGACTACCCGCCCCGAAGGGCCGACGCTGGAGACAAGAAACCGCGCGTTCCACCGCATGCTCGTCGACGGCGTCACCGTAGAGTACCGGACCGGTGAGGGGCGCATCGCCGGCGCGCAGGCGCGGGTCATCGACTTCGAGACGCCCGAAAACAACGACTGGCTGGCGGTCAACCAGTTCACCGTCGTCGAAGGCCGCAGCAACCGGCGGCCGGACATCGTGCTCTTCGTCAACGGCCTGCCGCTAGCCGTGATCGAGCTGAAGAACGCCGCCGACGAAGACGCCACGATCTGGTCCGCCTACGAGCAGCTCCAGACCTACCAGCACGAGATCCCGTCGCTCTTCGCCTTCAACGAGGCGCTCATCATCTCGGACGGCGTCGACGCGCGAATCGGGGCGCTCGGCGCCGGCCGCGAGTGGTTCAAGCCCTGGCGGACGATCGGCGGCGAGACGCTCGCAGCAACACACGTCCCGGAGCTGCAAGTGCTAGCCCAGGGCGTCTTCGACCAGCGCCGCTTCCTCGACCTCATCCATCACTTCGTCGTGTTCGAAGACGATGGCGGCGGCGTCCTCACCAAGAAGGTCGCCGGCTACCACCAGTTCCACGCCGTCAACGTCGCGCTCGCCGAAACGCTCCGCGCCGCGCCGGAGGAAGCCCGCGTTGGTGACGAGCGAGGCCGTTACGAATCTGGTACACGCCCCGGCGGCGAGCCGGGCGACCGCCGCGTCGGCGTCGTCTGGCACACGCAAGGATCGGGCAAGAGCCTGACGATGGCGTTCTACGCCGGTCGCGTGATCCGTGAGCCCGCCATGGAGAACCCGACGGTCGTCGTCCTCACCGACCGCAACGACCTCGACGACCAGCTCTACGGCACGTTTTCTCGCTGTGCGGACCTCCTGCGGCAGCCGCCGGAGCAGGCGGAGAGCCGGGCAGACCTGCGCAACCTGCTGAGGGTCGAGTCCGGTGGTGTCGTTTTCACCACGATCCAGAAGTTCATGCCGGACGAGAAGGGCGACCAGCACCCAATCCTGTCCCACCGGCGCAACATCGTCGTCATCGCCGACGAGGCGCACCGCAGCCAGTACGACTTCATCGACGGCTTCGCCCGGCACATGCGCGACGCCCTGCCCAACGCCTCCTATATTGGCTTTACCGGCACGCCGATCGAGAAGGAGGACGCCAACACCCGGGCCGTCTTTGGTGACTACATCAGCGTCTACGACATCCGCAAGGCGGTACTTGATGGCGCGACCGTGCCGATCTACTACGAGAGCCGCCTCGCCAAGCTGGAGCTGAACGAATCAGAGCGCCCAAGCATCGATCCCCAGTTCGAGGAAGTCACCGAGGGCGAGGAGGTTGAGCGCAAGGAGAAGCTGAAGAGCAAGTGGGCGCAGCTCGAAGCCGTCGTGGGTTCGGAGAAGCGGCTGAAGCTCGTTGCTCAGGACCTGGTTGACCACTTCGAGACTCGCCTGGAGGCCATGGACGGCAAGGCGATGGTCGTCTGCATGAGCCGCCGTATCTGCATGGATATCTACGACGCGATCGTCGCTCTGCGTCCGGACTGGGCGGCGGAGGACGACGACCGAGGCACCATCAAGGTAATCATGACGGGCAACGCCTCCGAGGGCCCGCGCATCGCCTCTCACTCCCGGAACAAGCCTCGCCGCGAAGCGCTCGCCAAGCGGTTCCGGGACCCGAACGATCCGTTCCGTATCGTGATTGTCCGAGACATGTGGCTCACTGGCTTCGACGCCCCCAGCTTGCACACGATGTACGTGGACAAGCCCATGCGCGGTCACGGGCTCATGCAGGCGATCGCCCGCGTCAACCGCGTCTTTCGCGACAAGCCCGGCGGACTCGTCGTCGATTATCTCGGGCTCGCGCACGAACTGAGGCAGGCGCTCGCTACTTACACGGAAAGCGGCGGCACTGGCGAAACCGCCATCGACCAGGAACTGGCCGTCGCCGCGATGCTCGAAAAGCACGAAGTGTGTCGCGGCCTCTTCCACGGGCTGGACTGGTCGAACTGGGTCACCGGCCCACCCGGCCAGCGGCTTGCCCTCCTCCCCGCCGCCCAGGAACACATCCTCGCTCAGGAAAACGGACGGGACCGTTTCTTGAACGCCGTCCTGGAACTGTCGCGCGCGTTCGCTTTGGCTGTCCCGAACGAGGACGCGCTCGCCATCCGCGACGACGTTGGCTTCTTCCAGGCGGTACGCGCGGTGCTGGCGAAGCGAGCCGCCGGCGAAGGCAAGACTGAAGAGGACATGGACCACGCCGTGCGACAGATCGTCTCACGCGCCGTCTCGCCGGGCGGCGTCGTAGACATCTTCGAAGCCGCCGGGCTCGCCAAGCCGGACATCTCGATCCTCTCGGATCAGTTCCTCGCCGAAGTGCGCGACATGCCGCGCAAGAACCTTGCCGTAGACCTCCTGCGCAAACTGCTTGATGGTGAGATCAAGACGAGGCGCCGCAAGAACGTGGTTCAAGCGCGCTCATTCGCCGAGATGCTTGAGCAGTCGATCCGCCGCTATCAAAACCGTGCCGTCGAAGCGGCGCAGGTCATCGAACAGCTCATCGAGCTAGCCAAAGAGATGCGCGAAGCCGACCGTCGCGGCGAAGACCTGGGTCTGACAGACGCGGAATTGGCCTTCTACGACGCGCTCGAAACGAACGACAGCGCCGTGAAGGTGCTCGGCGACGACACCCTTAGAGACATCGCCCGCGAGCTTGTGGACACCGTCCGCAAGAACGTCACGATCGACTGGACGATGCGGGAGAACGTGCAGGCGCAGCTCCGCGTGCTCGTGAAGCGCATCCTCCGCAAACACGGCTACCCACCCGACAAGCAAGAGAAGGCCACACGCACCGTCCTCGAACAGGCCGAGCAACTTTCTTGGGATATAGCAGCCTGATTCCAGGATCATCGCGTAGCGCAAGACAGTGCCAAATCCCCCGTTCGGCGGGCGGTGGACAGGAAGGCTCACCAAGCCCCAATTCACTGAACATAATTTTCTGTTTTTGCGCACACAACTGCAATTATAATCAGTTAAGTGTCAGCGGCCATCCTCGCCGCGCAGATATAAATCGGCGTCGTTGTACTGTCCCATTCCGGAATTACGCCGTAATCCCAAAAACACGAAATTACCAAACGAAATACACCCAAAAAAAGCGCGGAAATGCCACAACGAACTCACTGCCACTTCCCTCTTTCACATTCCCGCCACGCCTGCCATCATCCTCACAGATGCCACAGACCGGCCCAAATCCCAGCGCGGCAAGGCACAACGCGATCATCCGCGAGGAAGTGAAGGCACACGGCGGATTCGACGTGAAGGCGGTGCTTCCTGTTTGACAGCCGTCCGGGCCGGGCATAGACTCCGCGCACATCTGAGCGAAAGGGAGTGACCAAAGTGGCGAAGATTCTTTGCGTGCTCTACGACGATCCGGTTGATGGCTTCCCCGAGTCTTATTCGCGAGACGAGATACCAACTCTGGACAGTTACCCCGGCGGACAGACGCTGCCAACGCCCAGCGCGATCGACTTCAGGCCGGGCCAGCTTCTAGGGAGCGTGTCCGGCGAGCTGGGGCTGCGCGGGTTCCTCACCGGGCTCGGCCACACCTTTGTCGTAACGTCCGATAAAGACGGCGCCGACAGCATCTTCGAACGAGAGCTGCCCGGCTCAGACATCGTCATCTCACAACCGTTCTGGCCGGCTTATCTGACTGCCGCACGCATCGCCAGGGCGCCGAAGCTCAAGCTGGCCGTGACCGCCGGGATTGGCTCGGATCACGTCGATCTGCAAGCCGCAAGTGAGCACGGCCTGACCGTTGCCGAGGTGACTTACTCGAACAGCATTAGCGTCAGCGAGCATGTCGTTATGGCGATTCTGTCGCTCGTCAGGAACTACATCCCGTCCTATCAGTGGGTCGTGAACGGGGGCTGGAATATCGCCGACTGCGTCTCTCGCTCGTACGATCTGGAAGGCATGGATGTGGGAACCGTCGCCGCGGGCCGGATCGGGACGGCAGTCTTGCGACGGCTCAAGCCGTTCGGAGTCAAGCTGCATTACACGGACCGGCACCGGCTCCCTGAAGACGTCGAGAACGAGCTTGACGTGACCTTCCACCCGGATGCCGAGTCGATGGTGCGGGTCTGCGACGTGGTAACCATCAATGCACCGCTTCACCCCGAAACTGAGCACATGTTCAACGACGCACTGATCGGCAAGATGAAGCGGGGCTCGTATCTAGTAAACACGGCGCGCGGCAAGATTTGTGACCGGGATGCAGTGGTCAGAGCGCTCCAGAGCGGGCAGCTAGCAGGCTACGCTGGCGATGTCTGGTTCCCCCAGCCAGCGCCGAAAGACCACCCCTGGCGGACGATGCCTCATCATGGAATGACGCCCCACGTGTCGGGAACGTCGCTGTCGGCGCAGGCCCGTTACGCCGCTGGCGTTCGCGAGATATTGGAATGCTGGTTCGATGGCCGCCCAATTCGCGAGGAGTACCTGATCGTCGACAAGGGAAAGCTAGCCGGCGCGGGCGCGCATTCGTACAGCGCCGGCGACGCTACCGGCGGCTCGGATGAAGCTGAGCGATTCAAGGAGCACACCAGGTGATCATCGTCCCCCGCTGATCTCGAATTGACGCGTCGCAGACTTGGCGGCACAGAAGGTAAGCGAACAGGACTGGTAACCTTGGTCCGTGCGAGTCTACCTCATCGACGGTACCTACGAGCTGTTCCGCCACTACTTCGCTCTGCCGCCCGCCAAAAACGAACACGGCGCCGAAGTTGCCGCGGTGAACGGTGTACTGCGTTCGGTCCTCGCGCTACTCGATGAGGGCGTCACGCATCTTGGCGTCGCGACCGATCACGTCATAGAGTCGTTTCGCAACAGCCTCTGGCCCGGCTACAAGACGAGCGAGGGCGTAGCCTCTGATCTCCTGGGCCAGTTCCAGATCCTTGAGGATGCACTCTCGTCGCTCGGTATTGTCGTCTGGCCGATGGTTGAGTTCGAAGCAGACGACGCCCTCGCCTCTGCGGCTAGAGAAGCTTCCGCCTACGCCGAGCAGGTCGTTATCTGCACGCCGGACAAAGACCTGGCGCAGTGTGTCGTGGGAGACCTCGTCGTACAGCTCAACCGGCGGACGGGGATGATACTCGATGAAGAGGGCGTCGCGGGAAAGTTCGGCGTGCTACCCTCCTCCATTCCAGACTACCTTGCGCTCGTCGGCGATAGCGCTGACGGGTTCCCCGGGCTACCGGGCTGGGGCGCCAAATCAGCGGCGGCGGTGTTAGCCAGGTTTGGTCACATCGAGAACATCCCGGTTAAGGCATCGCAATGGGAGCTGCCATTGCGCGGAGCGCCCGTCCTGGCAGGCACCCTCGATCAAGGGCGTGACCTGGCATTGTTATTTAAGGACCTGGCGACACTTCGTACATCAGTAAGGGTTCGTGCTGCGGCGGATCGCCTGCAATGGTCTGGTCCGCGCAAGAGCTTCCAACGCATCGCTGGAGAGCTCGGCGCGCCGCAGCTCTTCGATCAGGCGTGCGGCATCAGCGACGGGCCTCGACGCTGAGCCGCCCAAGCCGCGCATATCGTCACTATGGTAGCGACGGCTACGCCCATCTTGCGCGGCTGGCCGGCGCCAACTGGCCGGCGTGGATCGAGTCATGCTCGCCCATTACGGCGATGTAATCAGCGACCGGCACCTCGCGGCCGTCGCCCAGGCGGATCGCTTTCGCCAGGTGCTCCGGCTTCAGGCGGCCGATCAGGACAAGCGTGTCGTGGCGCTTTGCCTGCATCACGTCGATGACCTCGCGGACGCTCTTGCCTCGAAGCGGGGCGACATGCTCCTCGTTCCACTCGGCGGTGCGCAAGAGCGCTGCCATCGCCGCCTCGTCGTGCTCGCCGAGAACACTGAGGAAGCGCGCCTGCGGGCGCATATCGTTCGTGGCGACGTGGGCCAGGATCTCCTTGTACGTCCAGCCTTCGCCGCCGTACGCCGGCGATTCCCAGGCCTGGTCGGCCACCGAGTAGATCGCGCGCAAGAGTCCATCGCGGCCGCGGATCATCAAGCGGACCGAATCTTCCAGTTGCGGGATGTAGGACGGGCGTTGCGGCGTCCAATCGAGCTCGAGCGCGCGGCGGATGTCGTCCGTGTGCTCGCGGTCGTGGTAGCCGTACCAGAGCCAGTCGAGCACCTGAATCTCGTAACCGGGGCCCATCGGCACGGCGTACGTCAGCACCGCCGCGTGCGACTCGTCCAGGCGCATCGTGGCAGCGATCTTCGCGTCGTGCGCCTCGAACAGGAGCTGGCGCAGGTCTTCGGGCGTGTAGCGGCGCCGCTCCTCGATCATGTCGCGGTTACGGGAGCGCACGTCGAACGTCTCCGCAGTCTCGGCGATGAACTGTGGCGTCAGCACCCCGGCGGCAATGAGGCCGGGGCCGGACGGCGACATGTCCCCGATGCAGTGCGAGACGAGGTCTTTGACGGTCCACTCGCCGTAGGGGACGCCGCGCTGCCAGTCCTCGGGCTTGAGCGAATCGACGACGCGGAGCAGCTCGCGGTGCGCGTGCTGCAGGTCGACGACGGCGGCGAGAGCTGCGGGCAGCGTCATGCGGGCATGATACGACGAGGAATCGGGTGAGTGCCAAATGCGTGTTGGGCGTGCAGGCAGAGATGTGTAAGCTTGCGGACGTGAAGAATCAGCGGCAGCGCAAATCGATCCGCCTGGCGGATTACGACTACACTCAGGGCTGGAGCATACTTCGTAACAATTTGCACGCACGAGCGAGAGCAAATGTTTGGTGAGGTCAGAGACGGACAGATGCTGTTTAGCGGCCCGGGACGATTGCGAATTTCTGGGCGCGCACGGCTGGAGATGGGCGTCTTCCGCCGCAATACGATTTTGTGGTGATGCCGAACCACGTTCATGGAATCGTATGGTTACCCAGAATTCGGCCGTCGTGCGCTGGGCGATCGCGGTCGATGCGAGACGCACGGTAGGCGGGGATCCGATCGTAGGGGCGAGGCGTCCGTTTGATCGGGATGTCGTCTCGGCCTGTGATGACGTTGCGGTCGAGAGGCGCCTCTTCGATAACACGGACGCCTCGCCCCTACCACAGATCGACAACAAACCGGCAATGGCAAACAGAACCATGCCTGCATCGCTGGGCGACATGGTCGGCGCGTTCAAATCGATGGTTACGACCAAGATTAACCGTGCGCGCAACGGGACAGGTGGCCTCGTATGGCAGCGCGGTTACCACGAGCGCGTTATACGCCACGAGCGTGAATTGGCGGCTGTCCGTCAGTATATCCTCGACAACCCGACCAGGTGGGCAGAGGATCCAAACAACGTACGCAGCTAATGTCCGCCGCCGCGGGGCTTGATCCGGGAGAAGATCACCAGCACGGCGATCGGGATGATGAAGGCGCCCGGCAGCAGGATCTGCCAGGGAACGTCTTTGTCGCCGGCTGCAAGCAAGATCGTCGCGATCAATCCGGTCATCAGATATCGACCTTTCCGGCCGCCGCCTCGACGGCCTTGCGGGCCGCCTCGCCGAGGTCTTGCGCGCGGATCAGCTTGACGTTCGACTCGGCCAGCAGGCGTTCGCCTTCCTCAACGTTCGTGCCGACAAGGCGCGCGACGACCGGCACGCGGATGTCCATCTCCTTGTGCGCGTCGATGATCCCCTGCGCGATGATGTCGACGCGGGCCATGCCGCCAAAGATGTTGATCAGCACGGCCTTGACGTCGGGGTCATCCATGAGGATGCGGAACGAGGCGATCACGCGTTCAGGGTCGTTGACGGTGCCGATGTCGAGGAAGTTTGCCGGCTCGCCGCCCGCCAGGGTGATTGCGTCCATCGTGGCCATCGCCAGGCCGGCGCCGTTGACCATGCAGCCGATGTTGCCGGAGAGCTTGATGTAGGTGCCGATGCCGGACTCGTTGGCGCGCACCTCCAGCGGGTCCTCCTCGTCGAAGTCGCGCATCTCGGCGATCTCTTTGTGGCGGTAGAGCGCATTGTCGTCGAAGTTGAGCTTGGCGTCGGCGGCCAGCAGGCGCCCGTCCTTCGTGACGACGAGCGGGTTGATCTCGGCCAACGAGCAGTCGTTCTCTTCGAACAGCTTGTACAGCCTGGCAAAAAGGCTGGCGGCCGGGCGCATCAGATCGCCGCCGAGGCCGATGGCCAACGCGAGCTCGCGGCCCTGGAACGGCTCAAAGCCCACCGTCGGGTCGACCAGCGAGCGTTTGATCGCGTCGGGGTTGCGGGCGGCGACCTCCTCGATCTCGACGCCGCCTTCGGCCGACGTCATCACGATCGGCAACCCGATCGAATTGTCGATGACGACGCTGGCGTAAAGCTCGCGCGCGACGTCGAGCTGCTCCTCGACCAGCACCCGCTGCACGAGCTTGCCCTGCGGTCCGGTCTGGTGGGTGACGAGCGTCATGCCGATGATTTCCCCGGCGACTTTGCGCGCCTCGTCGGGAGTTTTCGCGATCTTGATGCCGCCGCCTTTGCCACGGCCGCCTGCGTGGATCTGCGCCTTGACCGCCACCGGCCCCGCAATGTCCTTGGCGATCGCCGCCGTCTCATCGATGCTGTGCGTGGCCCGTCCGCGCGGCGTCGGTATACCGTACCTGGCGAGCAGTTCCTTGGCCTGGAATTCGTGGACTTTCATGGGAGGGTCGAGGGTCGTGGGTTGAGGGTTGAGGATTCAGCGTTGTGGGTCGAGGTGCGACAAATCGAGGTCATGGAGATCATCCTTCCCGTCATCGGTTTCGCGAATCTCATATGTGTTTGGCCGAGCGGTTCCCGAGTTGAGGCGACGTGCCAGTGCCGGATCAAGCCGTACAGAAGATTACCAGCCCCATCGATGAGAGGGGATACCTCTGCCACCTGTTCAGCGGACAGCAAGCCGAGCCGTGTTGAGAAATGCAACCAGTATTCGGTTTCCGCCAGCGAAGAACGAGCAATGCTCAGGTGGTGCAAGTACTCACGCAGAGACAGCCGATCGTGGCCCTCCACAATGTTCACTGGAACTGATCCCGCGCCGCGCTCAATCTGCACGGTCAGCCATCTGAAATCGCGATCGATCTTCCGGCTCAGCGTGACGATTGCCACCGCCATGTCGTCAGACGCCGTGAACGCCCGCAGCTTGCGGTACCCGCGTTCCCGGTGGCTCTTTCACCCATCACCTAATCTGGTAGTACTTCGTCTGCTGTGGCTCCTGGCTGCTGCAGGCCAGCGCGCGGGGAGTCCCGCCGGCCAGCCAGAGCGTGCACTGGACGTCCTGGCCGACGATCGGGGGGTCGATGGCGTACTGGACGCTGGAACAGTCCGCCAGCGCCGTCGCCGGATTGTAGGAGCAAGATTGGAGGTCTGTTTGGATGCCCTGGAACTGGGCAAGGAACGCGGCCTGATCGCTCGGCTCGACAGCTGGCGTGCCGACGACGGCAACCGGCGGCGCAGTGGGAATCTCGCCGGGCGCGGTGGCGGCGACGGAGTTCGTCGCGGCAGGAGGCGTCGCGCTCTTAGGGGCGGCGGACGCCGTCGTTGCGAACGCGGGAGCCAGCGTCTGGGAACTGGTCGTCGGGGTGCTGGTCGATGAGCTGCCTCCGCCGCACGCCGCGAAAAACGCGGCCAGCGTCAGGACGGATGCAACGGCGAGGGCTCGCATGGCGAGCACCAGTCTATCGGCGGCGCGACCGGCGGTCTACGCGTCGAAAGTCTGCCGGGCGGCGCGGGTGTCGATTGGGTGACAGGCGTGCGTGCTACCATTTGCGAGCGATGAGCAACGACACGACCGAGCCGATCCTGCCGCAGATAGCGGACGCCGCTCCGGACGACTCCGCTCGCCGTGCGCTGCACGAGGAGAACCGCCTTTCCTGGAACGAAGCTACGCGCGCCCACAACAGCCACAAGCGCGACCAGGCGAAGTTCTTTCGCGAGGGCGGCAATAAGCTGTTCCCCGAAGAAACCGCCCTGCTCGGCGACTTGCATGGAAAGTCGGTGCTGCATCTGCAGTGCAACTCGGGGCAAGACACGCTTTCGATGAAGCAGCTCGGTGCTGCGAGCGTGACCGGCGTCGACATCAGCGACGAGGCGATCGACTTCGCGCGGAAGCTCTCGGCCGACTCAGGCCTGGCGGCGATGTTCCATCGCGCGGACGTCTACGAGTGGCTGGCCAAGGCGGGGCAGCGCGACGAGCGTTGGGACGTAGTGTTCTGCTCCTACGGCGCGATCATCTGGCTATCGGACCTGGAGACGTGGGCGTGCGGGATCGCCTCGGTGCTGAGGCCGGGGGGGCACTTCGTGACGGTGGAGTTCCACCCCTTCGCCTGGGCGTTCGACGAGAATCTGGTGCACAAGTTTCCGTATTCGACGCACGGCACGGCGATGACCTGGTCTGACGGAATCGGCGACTACGTTGGCGAGGCGGGCGCTGTGCTGGCGCCATCGGGCTGGGAGGACGGCGTGCAAAACTTCCGCAACCCATCCGGCGCACGAGTTCGCGTGGAGTCTGTCGGAGGTGATGGCGGCGCTGCTGGACGCGGGACTCGTGCTGGAGCATTTCCGGGAGTTCGAGCATCTGGGGGGCATCCACCCGTTCAAGGGGATGGTGCGGGAGGACGACCGCCGCTGGGTGCTGCCGCCGGAGGCGCCAGGTCTGCCGCTAATGTACTCAATCGTGGCGAGGAAGGCGGGGTAGATGGCATTGGCGAATCGAGCAGACGAGGCTGGTAAGCCTCGGCTACGAGGTCAACCGTCGCGGGCGCAGCATCCCTTCCAGGCGCGCCTTCGCGGCCGGCCACTCAGACTCGATCACGCTGAAGTATCCCGGTAGCGCGGGCCTGGGACGATCATGTCGTTCCGCATGGTTCCCTCTTCCACGGCGCCGATCCGCAGAAGCGCGGCCCGCGAGCGCTCGTTCAGCGAGTCTGTCTTGAACTCGACGCGCACGCAGCCGAGCTCCTCGAAGGCGTGTCGCAATTGGAGATACTTGGCCTCGGTGTTGCACGCCGTCGCTGCCACTCCGGCGCGATCCAGGCGCCGCCGATCTCCAGCTTACGATTGGCTCCGTCGATCGCGAGGCAACGAGGTGCCGCCGACGGGCCGGTCGTCGGCGTGGCTGACGGTGGCGAAGGTGGCGCTGGCGCCGGATGCCCGTTCCCGCAGCCGACCTCGACCAGCGCGTCGACGTGCTGCTCCCCCAGCGGCTCGAGGCGCACGTACCGGCCTTCGAGGGTGACGGGTCGGACGTTCATCGGCGGGTCAACCGTACGATGGAGGCCGGAGGCGGTCAATGCGATGCGTTGACGGATGTTGTAGGGGCGAGGCGTCCACGGAACCGGAGTGACAGTGCCGACTCCAGGATCGATGCGACTGGCGGAATCCACCGTCCTCGAAGGTGGACGCCTCGCCCCTCCGATTCGAGGCGGGGGGGTTGACAACATATTCCTGACGGTTATATTTTACCTACAGGCTAATTAACCTGATGGTTTACCATACTTGACCACCGATCGTATGAGCACCACCTTCGCCGCCCTCGCCGATCCGACCCGGCGGGCGATCCTGGCGCGCCTCGCCTCGGGTGAGGCTTCGGTCAACGAGTTGGCCGCGCCCTTCGAGATGAGCCTTCCCGCCGTCTCCAAGCATCTGAAGGTGCTGGAGCGCGCCGGCCTGATCGCGCGCGGCCGCGAGGCGCAGTGGCGGCCCAGCCGGCTGGACGCAGGCCCTCTCAAAGAGGTGGCCGCCTGGGTGGAGAATTATCGCCAGTACTGGGAGGAGAGCTTCGATCGACTGGACGAATATCTGAAGGAAGTACAGACCAAGTCGCCCAAACAAACGGAACAGAAGAAGGAGGAAAGGCATGACCACAAAAAATGACCCCTCGGCGGCCGAGGACCAGGCGCTCGTCATCACGCGCGTGTTCGACGCCCCGCGCGAGACCGTCTTCAAGGCCTGGTCGGACCCCGAGCGGGTGAAGCGCTGGTGGGGCCCGAAAGACTTCACGACGCCTGTTTGCAAGATCGATTTTCGGGTGGGTGGCAGGTTTCTGAACTGCATGCGATCACCCGACGGCAAAGATTTCTGGAGCACAGGCGTCTACCGGGAGATCGTTGAGCCGGAGCGGATCGTCTGCACCGACTCCTTTGCGGATGCGGAAGGCAACGTCGTCCCGGCTTCGCACTACGGGATGGTCGGAGAATTTCCGATCGAAATGCTGGTCACCGTAACGTTCGAAGATCAGGAGGGGAAGACGAAGATGACGCTGCGGCACGCCGGCATGCCTGCTGGCGAGAACCGGGATGGAGCTAATCAGGGGTGGAACGAGTCCTTCGACAAGCTCGCCGAATACGTCGCGAAGGTCTGAGAAGGGGCGGCGAACTAGTGGGAAGGAACCAGACAACAATCACACCCGAACCGGGCAAGCAAGAGCTCTTCATAACACGGGAGTTCGACGCGCCCCGAGAGCTCGTCTTCAAGGCATACACAGACCCAGAGATGTACGTGCAGTGGCTCGGCCCGCGAAGGCTCACGATGACCCTGGAGAAGTTCGACCCGAGGAACGGCGGCTCTTGGCGATACATCAGCAAGGACACAGACGGCGCCGAATACGCGTTCCATGGCGTCTACCACGAGGTTTTGGCGCCAGAGCGAATCATTGGCACATTCGAATTCGAGGGACTGCCTGAGTCAGGGCACGTCGCTCTCGAAACTACCGTGTTCGAAGCGTTGCCCGGTAACAGGACACGACTGACGACGCAGGCCGTCTTCCGGTCGGCGGGGGACCGGGACGGCATGATCCAGTCCGGCATGGAAAGTGGCGTCAACGAAGGGTATGAGCGCCTGGACGAGCTGTTGGCGAAGGGTGAGTAAGCAATAAATCACCGGCGACCGTCCCGACGCGATCACATCAGATACAAACGAGCACCTCACTCGAAAGAGTCAGGTGCTCATCCTTAACCGCTTTGGTGTCTGGCGCCCCGGCCAGGACTCGAACCCGGAACCTTCTGATCCGAAGTCAGACGCTCTGTCCAATTGAGCTACCGGGGCACCGAATTCGAGTATAGCATCGGCCAGCCGGAGCCCGGTCGAGGTGAGGGCCTGCCCCGCTGGTTCTCAGATTGACCGGCCTTGTTCGCGCCGTTAAGGTAGGTTCGGCGCTCGGCCAATCCCTTTTTCCCTGCTGTTCCGAGGCTTTGTCATGACCACCGAACAGGACTCCGCCACCGTGGAAGAACGCGTGCGTGATCTGCTGCACAGCGATGACGTCGAATCGGCGCGCGAGGTGTTGCTGGCGATGCACCCGGCGGACCAGGCCGACCTCTTTGACAGCCTGGACGACGACGAGCGCCAGACGATGCTCTCCCTGCTTGACGCGGACGGCGTCGCCGGCCTCCTTGAGCACATGGACGAGGAGCCGCGCAAGGAGATCGCCGCAAAGATGCCGCGCGGCGCGCTGGCCCAGATCCTCGACCGCATGGAGAACGACATCGCGGTCGACATCCTGCACGAGATGGCGCCCGCGGAGGCCTCGCTCACGCTGGCTCAAATGAGAACGGCGGCCGAGATCCTGCCGCTGCTTCAGCACTCCGACGAAACAGCCGGCGGCATCATGACCCGCGGCTACGTGGCGCTGCACAAGGACATGACCGTGGAAGAGGCTGTGGCGTTCCTGCGCGCCACGAAGCCACTCGCCGAAGAGGCGTACTACCTTTACGTGCTCGATGGGCAGAACCGGCTGCAGGGTATCGTCAACCTGCGGCAGCTCGTCGTCTCGGAGCCGCAGACCCGGCTGGCGGATGTGATGGTGGCGGACGTCGTCTCGGTCGCGCCGGACACGGACCAGGAGGAGGCGGCGCGGCTCCTCCAGCGCTACCGGCTGCGCTCCCTGCCGGTGGTCGACGCGGACGGCATGCTGAGCGGCATCATCACCGCGGACGACATCATCGACGTCATCCAGGAAGAGGCGACGGAGGACATGTACCGGATGGTCGGCGTCGGCGCGGACGAATCTGCGCTGGCGCCCGTCGGGCAGTCGCTTCGCCGGCGAGTTCCGTGGCTGGTCGTGAACCTGATGACGGCGTTTCTTTCGGCTCTTACGGTTAGCCTTTTCCAGGGGACGATCGAAAGGGTTTCCACGCTGGCGGCTTTCATGCCGGTGATAGCCGGTCATGGAGGCAATACCGGGACACAAGTGACGACCCTTGTTGTCCGCGGACTCGCTCTCGATGAGGTCGAAGTGAAGGACGCGGCGACGATCGTCGCGAAGGAAATAGCGTTTGGGATAATCCACGGAGCAATCGTCGGCGCGCTGACGGCGGGGCTTGCCTACCTTCTCTCTGGCAACTACTGGCTGTCGATCGTCGTCTTCGCGGCAATGGTTGGGAACGTACTTGTGGCCGGAATCATGGGCGCTCTTATCCCACTTGGCATGCGCACGGTAAAGATCGATCCTGCGCTGGCCTCCGCCATCTGGCTGACGACATTCACTGACGTCGCCGGTTTCCTCATGCTCTTGGGGACGGGCGCACTGCTCGTTTCTAAGCTGGAGTGAAGAGGGTCGGGGGGTTGCTGCGGCAAACAAAAGCGGCGCTGGAAAACGCCGCTGCTCCGTCTGTTTGGGGTGGACGATGGGATTTGAACCCACGATCTTCAGGGCCACAACCTGACGTGTTAACCGCTACACTACGCCCACCATGAAGACAGGCCGTCAAGGGGCCCGCACACACGTAACCTTAGCACCGGCTCGCCGAGGCGGTCAACGCAACAGCCTGCTACGATTGATAACGCGATGGCGATCGACTTCGACCCCTACCGTATCCTCGAAGTCGATCCCTCCGCAGGCCGGGAGCAGATCGACGAGGCCTACCGGCGGCAGTGGGCGGCGTACCCTCGCGACCCGGCACCTGACGCACGCCTGCGGGAGATACAGGCCGCGTATCGCATCCTGAGCGACCCTGCCGAGCGCCGTTCCTACGACGAACGACGCCAGGCGGCAGCGGCTGCTCCGGTGGCGGTGGCCGAGGGTGCGGTGCCCTCCGCGACCGGAACGTCATTGCCCGCTGATCGGCTGGCTGGAGCGAATCGCGCCGTGAGCGACCGCACCGGCGAACTCGTCGCCAAAGGTTACTCCATTCTGCATCGCGAGAAGGACCGCGTTGACCTCGTCGGCCGTCGCGACCTCAGTTGGGCGTGGACTCTTGCGCTGTTCATCTTTGGAATAGGCGCGGGGGTGGCCTACGTTATTGATCATTTCTCTCGAAATGGGCATCTGGTGCAACTTCGATGGACAGAAGAAGGAACGGTCAAGGAGGACGAGTGGTTCGCCCCCGGAGGCGCGCAGCCTAAAACATCGTCGGGTGACATCCACCAGAGAGTGGCCTCGCTTGTTGACCAAGGTTACCGAGTTGTGCTCGATACGCCTGCGACGGTCGATCTCATCGGGAAGAAGAAATTCGCCGTTGGATGGGCCTTGTTTTGGACACTACTTTTCATAATCCCCCTATTCGCGTATCTGATCTATCACTTCGAGAGGCGGATTTGTCTCAAGCGTGTCCGCGTTGGGGAGAATGGGGATTCGCTAGAGGAGACTTGGTATCGATCTGGCAGTTCAAGCCGGCAGATCTGGCCGGTGTCAGTCGATGAGCCCCAATGGGGATCCGGCGACATCGTGTGGGCGATTGTGGCCATCGTCGTGATCGTGATCGTCGCCTCGATCCCGATTTTCGTCGCAGCGATAGCCATAGCGGGCGGCTCCGACAACGTGGACAAGAGCCCAAACGCGTTGGCGGTGGAGCTGCTGGCCAGCGCCGTCTTCCAGGTGTCCGCGCTCGGGGCGGCCTGGTACTTCGGCCTGCGCAAGTACCACCTGAACTGGGCCGCGCTCGGACTGCGCAAGCCGGAGCGTGGCTGGCCGTGGCTGCCGTTTACGCTGGTGCTGGGCGCTCTCTTTATCGTCTTCGCGTATAGCATCATGCTGTCGATTGCAGGGATCAAGCCGAACACTGACCTGCCGGACGCCGTCTACAATCACTTTCTGCCGCTTTCCATCGCCCTCGTTCTGACCGTACTCATCGCGCCGGTTATCGAGGAGACCTTTTTTCGCGGCTTCGTGTTCGGCGGGCTGATGCGGCGCTGGGGGCCGGTCTGGGGCGCGCTGGGCAGCGGGCTGCTGTTTGGACTAGCGCACCTGGGCAACGCCGGCTACTTCTACGTCGTCCCGCCGATCATCGGCATCGGCGTGCTCTTCGCCTGGAGCTATCGCTACTCGCGCTCGATCTTTCCCTCGATGGCGGCGCACTTCTTGTTCAACCTGATCCAGATGATCGGCGTGCTGGCCACCCGATGAGCGCGCCCGGCCGCATCGAAGAGACGTTTGCACGTCTGAAATCAAAGAGCCGGACCGGCTTCATCGCCTTCCTCACTGTCGGTTACCCGGACGTCGATTCGACGCTACGCCTCGTGCTGGCGCTGATCGAAGGCGGCGCCGACATCATCGAGCTCGGGGTGCCGTTCTCCGACCCGCTCGCCGAGGGGCCGACGATCCAGGCGTCCTCCTTCCACGCGCTGCAACAAGGCGTGACGACGGCGACATGCCTGGAGACGGTTCGTAAGCTGCGCGAAGGCGGGGTGCAGGCGCCGCTGATCCTGATGGGCTACTACAACCCGATCCTGGCCTACGGCATCGATGAGTTCGCGCGCGACGCGGCCGTCGCCGGCGCTGACGGTGTGATCCCGGTCGACCTGCCGGCGGAGGAGTCGGGGCCGTTGCACGAGGCGTGCCTGGCGCACGGCTTGCGCGTGATCTATCTGCTGGCGCCAACGAGCACGGACGAGCGTATTCACGCTGTGGCCGAACGCGCGTCCGGATTTGTGTACTGCGTGAGCCTGACGGGGGTCACGGGCGCGCGAGATAAGCTATCGACAGATTTGGCGAGCTTTCTGGAGCGCGTGCACAAGCAGATTAGCTTGCCAATCGCGGTGGGATTTGGTATATCTCAGCCGAAGCATTTCCAGGCCGTCGGACGTATCGCGGACGCGGCGGTCATCGGGAGCGCGATCATAGACGAGATCGCGAAAAGCGGTCCGTCTGAGCGAGAAGAGAGGCTTAAGCAATATGCGGAGGTGGTCACCGGCCGACGGGGAGCAGCTGCATAGGGCCGCTCGGGTTCGTCAAATGACGGATGCCGTCGGCTGTATATATCGCGGCGGCACCCGAGCCGGCGAATTTGGCCCCCGGTAGCTGTCAGCGTCCTTCGAGAACCTCAGGATGAGCGGTGAGCACTGGGGTGTGCCGGCGGGATGTTCGACATGCTGGTGAGGGGTGTCCGCGGCGCCACCACCGTCGAGGCCAATTCCGTCGAGGCGATCCTCGAGGCCACGCGGGAGCTCCTTGCGGCGATGCTGAAAGCCAATGAGACCGACGTCGAGTACGTCGCATCGGCGTTTTTCACCACCACCGTAGACCTCAACGCCGAGTTTCCCGCCGTCGCCGCCAGGGACCTGGGCTTGACGAAAGTGGCGCTCATGTGCGGGAACGAGATGAACAAGCCGGGAGGGCTGCCGATGTGCCTGCGGATTCTGCTCCACGTGAACACCGATAAGCCGGCGCAGGACATCAAGCATATCTATCTGAGGGGCGCCAGAGTGCTCCGGCCCGACATCGAGGGCGAGACCAACTGACCGCTGGCCGGGAGATGCCCCGGATGGCGGTTCTCAATACAGGAGAAGATCAGATGATCGTCGTAATGAAGGCAGGCGCAACCGAAAAGCAGATCACGAACGTCCAGAAGGTGATCCGCGAGCTCGGATTCAAGGACCACCGTATCCACGGCGAAGAGCGCTCCGTCGTCGCCGTGCTCGGGCACGTATACCCGGAGCTGATCGACGAGCTGGGCGTCATCGACGGCGTCGACTCAGTCGTGCGGATCAGCAAGCCGTTCAAGCTGGCCAGCCGAGAGGTGCAATCAGAAAACACGGTCGTGCGCCTCGGCGGCCTGGCGATCGGGGACGGCAGCATCTGCTTCATGGCCGGGCCGTGCTCCGTGGACAACGAGGAGACAGTCATCCAGACGGCGAACGCTGTGAAGGCGGCGGGAGCGCATATGCTGCGCGGCGGCGCCTACAAGCCGCGCACAAGCCCCTACGCCTTCCGCGGCCACGGCGAGAAGGCGCTGCACATCCTGGCCGCGGCGCGACAGGAGACCGGCCTGCCGATCATCACGGAGGTGATGGACGCGCGGGACGTGGACCTCGTCGCCAGGTTTGCAGACGTTCTGCAGATCGGGGCGCGGAACATGCAGAACTTCACGCTCCTGGACGAAGTCGGCAAGTCCGGCCGCCCGGTGATGCTAAAGCGCGGCCTCGCAGGCACGATCGAGGAGTGGCTGCTCGCCGCCGAGTACGTGCTCTCGCACGGCAACCGTGACGTGATCCTCTGCGAGCGCGGCATCCGCACGTTCGAGACGGCGACGCGCAACACATTCGACATCAATGCGATCCCGCTTGTTAAGCGGCTCTCGCACTTGCCCGTCATCGGCGACCCGAGCCACGCGACCGGTAGGTGGTACCTCGTCGAGCCGGTCGGCCTCGCCGCGATCGCGGCCGGGGCAGACGGCCTGATGATTGAAGTGCACCCGAACCCGGACCACGCGCTCTCGGACGGGGCGCAGTCGCTGACGCCTGCGAACTTCCAGAAGCTAACGGATAAGGTGCGCATAATCGGCGAGGCGCTGGGTCGTCCGATGGCGCAGCAGGCCGGATCCGAACAGGCGGCCCGCCGCCGCAAGGCGAGCTAGCGATATCACGAGAGAAACGCAGGGGGCGTCCGCCGACCGGCGGGCGCCCTTCTGCATTCTTCTTGTCGTAGTATTGGACGTAGAGCCAGTCGATGCCGCGAGCGAAAAAGGATAAACCGAACAAACCTTTGCCTACATCCTCTTGGCAGACGCTATTTGCCCTGTCTATCATGGGAGAGATGGTGGAGATCAGCGTTCAGGGGTTTAGCGGACCGGTTAACCTGCTGCTGGAGCTGATCGACAACCAGCAACTCGACATCACCGCCCTCTCGCTGGCTGAAGTGACGGATCAGTACTGGCGCGAGATCGAGACGGCGGAGCTCGACGCCGATACCCTCTCCGAGTTCATCAACATCGGCTCGCGGCTGCTGTACATCAAGTCCTGCGCGCTACTGCCGGGCGCTCGCCAGCCGGCCGCCGACCTGAACGCGGAGATCGACCAGGCCGCCGAAGAGCTGACGCAGATGCTGGAGGAGCACAAGCGCTTCAAGGACGCCTTCGACCTCTTCCGTCAGCTGGAGGAGGAGGGCCGCCGCACGTTCGCGCGGATGACGCCGGTGAGAAACGTCCCGCTGCCGCCCGGCCTGGAAGGCGTCACGCTCGATACGCTGCTGTCTGCCGTCAAGGAAGCGCTGGCCGCGGCGCCGCCGGAGCCAGAGGAGGCGGTTCTCCACATCGAGCCGATGACCGTCAGCGAAAAGATCGCCGAGGTGTCGCAGGCGCTGTCGCTGAACAAAGGACGGCTGCCGTTTCGACCGCTGCTGGCCGCTTGCCGCACGCGCACTGAGATCGTCGTGCTGTTCCTGGCGGTTCTGGAGCTGATCAAGGGCGGTTCGCTCTGGGCGGAGCAGGCGCAGGCTTTCGGGGACATCGAGCTGATCGAATCCGAAGCCGTGGCCGAAACCGCGGGCGAACCGGCGTAGCGTCGCGCTGACTCACAGCGGATTTCGCGGCGCCGATAAGTAGACCACCGCCTGAACGCCAGAATCCGCTCACGCGCTGCCCTGGCAGGTCAGGTGTCATGCTGAGCCGAAGCGAAGCGTCTCGGGCCCAGGGCACAGAGTCTGCATGGCAGGGCTGTTGGCACGAGGACGCGCGGCTTCCGGGCGATCGCCGTCGCGGAATCGGAAGACAGTACCCGGGAGCGAGATCCCTTCGGCTGCCGCCTCAGGATGACAGGAAAAAGGCGGCCCTCGCAAGAACCGCCTGCGATTTCCGTGGTCGGCGGTCTACGCTGTGGCGCGGCGGCGGCCGAAGCGCCGCTTGCCGTAGCTGCGCGAGGAGGGGGCTGAGCGAACGCCCCGAGGGGCAGTACCCTGGTGAGAAGTCTGTGCCCGTGCAGTTGGTCGCAAGCCGGCGGTCATGACGGGCTCCCGCCGCTCGATAGGTTCGCCCGGCGCTGTGA